>CAZVDW010000710.1:0-11532 GCA_964625645.1 uncultured Rhodospirillaceae bacterium | reverse complement strand
GGTCGGCCACGTCATAGTCCTGCTCGGGAAAGCGCAGCTCGTAATCCCACTTCACCACCTCGCGCACCAGCGCCGTCTGGTCGCGCATCTCCTGGCCCCAGTTGATGGGATTGTTGCGCGAGCCGAGGCGGCCGCTCTCGGTGGCGGGCGTGCGGCCCGAGCAAAGGATCATCGGGATCTGGTCGTAGGCCGCGTTGAGGGCGCCGATGGCGGCATTGGCGAGGCCCACATTGGTGTGCACCATCACCGCCTGGGGCCTGCCCGTCGCCTGGGCGTAGCCATGTGCCATGCCCATCGCCGCATGCTCGTGCGGCATGACCAGCGGCTGCGGCATGGCCTCGGCGTCGGCGCCCGCCAGGGCCTCGATGAGGGGCGGAAAATCGGTGCCGGAATTGGCGAACAGATAGTCGATGCCGAGCGCCTTGAGGCGCCGCAGCAGAGCCTCGCCGGTGCTGATCTCCGCGCTCACACGTCCTCCCAGCCGCCGCTCTCGTGCGAACGCCGAATGGCATCGAGCACGCGCATGCCGGCGTGCGCCAGCTCCAGCGGCCGTTCGGTGGTTGGCTCGCCGCGGACCAGCCGCGAGAAGCGCTCGCCCTGGATGGTGTACTGGTTGACCGCCGGCACCTCGATGCGGGTGATGTCGAAGCCCGGGCTGCGGCAATGGTGCAGATAGGCCGTGCGCGGCTGGATATGGGCGAAGGGGAACTCGACGCGGATCCAACCGTCCGAGCCCAATATCTGTCCCTGCTGATAACGCCCGGTCTGGGTGCCGACCGTGAAGCAGGCCTGGCGCGAGGCACCGAAGTCGAGCATCACCGAGGCCAGCCGGTCGGTGCCGAAACTCGGGTCGTCATCGACCAGCGCTACCAGGCGCTTCGGCTCGTCGTCGAAGACCAGGCGCGCGATGGTCGAGGTATAGACGCCGAGGTCGTAGATACCACCGCCGCCGGTCTCGACCTTGTTGCGGATATTGGCCGGGTCCGGATTGTTGTAGGTGAAGGCCAATTGCATGGCGTGCAGCGCGCCGATCCCGCCCGCGTCGATCAGCTCGCGAACCTTTGCCCATTGCGGGTGGTCGCGGGCCATCATCGCCTCCTCGGCGCAAAGCCCCGTGCGGTCGCGCGCGCGGATCAGCTCTTCGGCCTCGCCCGCATCCATGGTCAGCGGCTTCTCGCAAAGCACATGCTTGCCCGCCTCGAGCGCCTTGACACTCCATTCGAGGTGAAGATTGTTCGGCAAAGGATTGTAGATCGCATCGACCCCATCGTCGGCGAGCAAGGCCTCGTAGCTGGCATGCGCCCGCGCGATGCCGAGGGACTCGGCGGCGGCGCGTGCCTTTTCGCCGTCGCGCGAAGCGATGGCGGCGACCGGCGTCAACGCACTCTGCTGCATGGCCGGGATGACGGTCCGCAACGCGATATTGGCGCAGCCCAAGACGCCCCAGCGAACAGGCTCCATGGCTCGTCCTCCCTATACGGCGGTCTGGTACCGCTCCTTGATGATGCGCACGACCTCGTCCGGATCGCGCCGCCACCAATCGCGGCTGGAGAAGATCTCGACCTCGCGATGTCCGGCATAGCCCGTGCTCTCGACCATGGCGCGGATGCCGGGGATATCGATTACGCCATCGCCCATCATGCCGCGGTCGAGGCGCAGGTCGCGGGTGTCCTCGAGCCAGTCGTTGATATGAAAGGCGACGATGCGCTTGCCGGCACGGCCGATCTCGCGCGCCAGGTTGGGGTCCCACCAGACGTGGTAGACATCGACCGCGATAGCGAGCTCGCTGCCGGCGCGAAGCTGGTCGCACCAGTCGTTGGCCTCACCGAGGGTCGTCAGCACGGCGCGGTTGGCGCACATCATGGGATGCAAAGGCTCGAGCGCGATGGTGACACCCGCCGCCTTGGCCTCTGGCAGCAGCACATCAAGACCTTCGAGACAGCGGGCCCGCGCCCCGGCCAGGTCCTTCGAGCCATCCTCGAGGCCGCCGGCCACGAAGACGATGCATTGCGCCTCTATGGCAGCCGCTTCCGCGATAGCGCGGCGGTTGTCATCGATCGCGGCCCGCCATTTGGCCGAGTCGGGAGAAGTCAGCAGCCCGCCGATGCAATAGCCCGTCACGGTCATGTCGTGCTCGCGCAAAAGCCGCGCGCCTTCGGCCAGACCGACCTCGCGCAGCTTGTCGTGCCACACGGCAATGCCATGCACCCCCTGGCGCGCATAGCCCGCCACGGCCTCGGGCAGCGACCACTGCTCGCGCGTGGTGGCCTGGTTAATCGACAACAGCGCTTCGTCCAGCATCAGGCTCGTCCCTGTGGAATCATACGTAGGCCCAGCCTAGAGCATGTCTCGGCCAATTGGAGCCAGTTTGATGGGCCAGGATGCCTTTTCGGATAGAAACGGCGCGTCGGCTGGCCGACCCGCCTACGGCGACCACTGCCACTGCGCGCCGAAGTCCTTGTTCACCGCCTTGAACTGATCGTCGTAGGCACCCTCGACCGCCTTCCTCATGACGCCGGTAAGGCCCACGGCGCCATGGCGCCGTTCCCACTCGTCCGCTTCACAGATCAGGGTGTAGATTTGGGTGAGCTGCTCGACCAGGCCGCTATTGGAGACTTCGGCTACCGTGGCCCCGTCGTCGAGCATATTGCGGATCATTTTCGCGCCGCGGCCACGGGGCCAGGGCGGATAGACTTGCGGCCGCTTACCATCCCAGCCAAACCACTTTTGCGATTTCGGCGGCGCCGCAGCCAGGATGAGCTCGTCGAATGTCTCCTGCCTGAGCCTGAGCATGGCGCCGACCCAGGCGCGTGCCTCGCGGAAATCCTGGTCGAGCTTTCGAACCAGCTCCTGCTCGGAGCGCATCCTGAGGTCGTCGCGCGCCAGGCGCACGCCGAGCATGCGCCCCGCTTCCTCCGCGATCAGGTCGTTGATCGCATCCTCGCCGAAGATGTCCCAGCCCTCGAGATGCCACAGCTCGTAGCCGATGAAGAGCTCGCGCATCGCGGCTTTCGGCAGGTACCAGTACTTCACTCCGGTCGCCCAGTGCATGACGTTCGACAGGTTCTTGCCGCCGCCTTTGACATCCGCATCCACGCCGGTGCCGAGGTTCTTGCTGCCAACCAGGAACGGGATGTCGAGGTAGGGGATGAGGCTGACGTGCTTTCCCCTGGAAACCTGGTAACGAGTCCGAATGACCCAGAACTGGGTCGCCGGGTAGATCCAGGCCCATTCACCCAGGTAGCTGGGGTGGCGCTGTCGCAAGCCTATCGGCACGTACATGTAAGCGCCCAGATAGATACCGGGATAGCCTTGGCCCTCGCCCAGGGTGTCGATCGCCGCAAGGCCGGTCTCACGGCCCGGGGCCGCCAGGTAGTCCTTGAGGAAGTGTGTCGTCAAGGCCGTCACGAAGCGGGAGCCGGCGACGCTGCCCACGCCGGCCTTGGCCCGCCGACGAGCCTCGAGCTTGATGCGGCACAAGACGGCCCCGGCCTTGTCTTCCACGGCATCGAGCAACGCGCCGTAACTGTCGGGTGCCGGGCCGGGCGCATCCGCGCCCTCGGGAAGCTCGACCCAGATGACCGCCATCTTGGGGGTGGTCTCGGTAACGGGCTCGGCGCACGACAGCCGCCACAATGCCGCCGCGTTGTTGGCCTCATCCGCCTCCTCGACCTCGTTATCGGGATCGATGACGACGCGGATGGCGAGGTCGATGTGGGTGACGACGTTGGGCCGATTGGCCGTGGCCGTCGGCGCGTCGGTGCGCCAAGTGATCGTGGCGCTTTCGCCGGCGGCGAGCGCCGGGTGCGAGGTCCCGCCATAGGCGACCGGGCGGAAGCTCGGCTCGCCCTCGCTCCAACGATCAACCTTTTCTAGACGCAACGTGAAGCGGTCCGGTGCGTCGCCGCCGGCATTCAGGACCTCGGCGGTAATCTGCCAATAGTCGCCGGACCCGCCGCCTGACGACCCTTCCTTTCGCGTGATGGCGAAACTCTTGATCTCGAAGTCGGGCAGGCTTGTCGCATCGGCCTGCTCAGCCCGCGATCCCGACCAGCCTCGCTGAGGCTCGACATCGCAGTAGGACCAGGTGCCCTCGAAATTGCTAAAGCCCTCGTCGAACTCGAAGCGGAGGCGGCCCCAGGCATGGCTGCCGTCCCGCTGGTCGGCGCATTCCGACGCGCTCGACGCTTCGACCCAGATACCGCTGAGCACGCGCCCGCGCAGAACCCCGATGATGCGCCCGTCATCCTGGGTATAGGGGGCGCGGAACTCCCGTCCGGCGCCATCGGGAAAGGTGATCTCTCCCTCACTCGAGGACCAGACACCGCCGATATCCGCAATGGCAACCGCGACATCGCAGATGAGCGAACCGGCCACGATGACCGCGCCTGACAGCCAACTCTTGAAACAAGAACTCATGTGTCCGGCTCTTCTAACAAAGGCACGCTAAAGCCATCTCAGATTTCAGCTTCGGGGCTGCTGAATTCTGCCCCGCACCAACGATTTCCACGACCATCCCAGACGCAGGCTTCGTATCACGAAATTGATCATGGAGGGAAATCGACAGAACACGCGCGAGATCGCCGGACTGACGCTTTTTCCTGCGTGCTCTATGTGGACGCTCATGCAGCGAAGAACATCGAACATGCCTTCATCTGTGAGTGTAGCCATAAGGATCGCCTTGGGCACGGGGCGATGGCGGCGGTGGCGGCGGCGGAGAGTACTATCCCGACGTCAACACCCCCGGCACCACCGACCGTTGGGCTTCGGCCGGCTGCACGGACTACGATGCCGACACCGGCACCTACCACTGATCACTGCGCTCGGGTGAAGAAGTAGACGCCGCCATATTCGTCCTGCGGGGCGAACTGTTCGAGGTCGTTGTCGCCGTCGAGGTAGATCAGCACGGTCCACTCGCGCACGGGGTCCTCGAGCGGCGGGCCGAGGTCAATGCCTTGGCCAAGGGCTGAGGAGGCGCCAAAATTTCGCAAGCGGGCTTGGTTCTGATAGACTCACGCGAAGCCGCAAGGAGGGGGCAGCCATGCAAGTTCGGGCAATCGGTTTGTGGGGATTGGTCTTGGCGGCCTTGCTGCTGGCATATCCAGCGTCGGTCTCGGCCCAGGAAGACCTGTTCGACACCTTCGATGATCTTTTCTCCGACGACGATGACGAAACCCCCGCCCCTGCGGCTGAGGAGCGACGCGGCCCGCCGCAGGCCGAAGAGCGCCGTGGCCCGAAGGAGGATCGCGGGCGTGGCGGACGCGGCCACGGCGATGATGCCGGCGTCATGAACGTGCTTGACGACCTTGGCATCGAGCAATCTTCCGGCGGCATGGTCATGGGCGGCGGTGCCGTTGCCATGGTGCAGAGCATCAGCGGTGCCGCGGGAACCGGCATCGAGGCGCTCGACCACATTCATACCGGCGATGTCATCGCGCTGGGCGACGATGGCGAGCTGGTACTGGAATATCTCGACACCTGCCGCCGCGACCGCATCCGCGGTGGCACCGTGACCATCACGCCGGACGGGGCCGAGGTCGACGGCGGCCGGCTATCGCGACAGAACACACAGTGCCAGCAGATGGCGCTGGTGATCAGCGAGGACGCCTCCGAGGCCGGCGCACAGGCCGACCGCGTCAACCCCAACGAGCTCACCGGCAATTATTGGCGGGAGCAAGTGATTACCACGCTGCACCCGACATTCTCGTGGGACGACAAGGCGACCGTGACGTTGATCATCGCTGACGTCGATCAGCCGGAGCCCGCACCCGTGTTGTGGCGCGCCACGGTTTCCGGCGGCAAGCTGATCTACCCCGAAGACGCGCCGGCCTTGCTCGTCGGCTGGCCTTATCTCGCCGTGGTCGAGGGGCCGGGCGGCAGCGCCAGCCAGCTGTTCTCGATCGATCCGGGGTTCGAGGTCGGCGAGGTCCTGACCGCCAGTGTCGTCGCCATCGGTCGTTAGCCGGGTCTGGTATCGGCGCCTGGCGCTGGGGCTGGGCCTCGGCGCGGTGCTCGGCGGCATCGCGGCCGCGCCGCTTGCCGATTACGCCGGGCGCCTCGGCATCGACCTGCTGCTGCCTCAGCGCGAGGCACTTTACGGCCCCTTGCGCCCGCCCGCGGACTCGCCGGTTGTGGCCGTGGTCATCGACGAACAGAGCTATCGCACCGAGCCTTTCAAGAACACGCCGCGGGTTGCCTGGACGCCCTATCTCGCCGGCATCCTGTCGCTGGTCGATGGTGTTGGCGCCAGCGCCATCGGCCTCGACATCATCCACCCCACCAGCCTCGACCGGCCCGACCTGCTGGCCGACTACGACAAGCCCTATCGCAAGGCGCTCAGCCGGGTCGGCGAGAAGGGCAATCTGCTGATGGGCCAGGTGCGGCTGTCGAACGAGACCATCAGCCCCTATCCCGGGCTGGTGCAGGCGGTCGGTGGCTGGGACAATGTTCGTCTGCTCAACTTGCTGGTGGACAGCGACAACGTCATCCGCCGCTATCCCGGTGGCTGGGACGCGGAGGATGGCAGCCGCGTCTCGAGCTTCGCGGCCGAGCTGGCGCGCCGCGCCGGTACGAACGTGGCGGACGAGGACTTTCTGATCAATTTCGACACCGGGCCAGGCGACATTCCGTCCTACAGCTTCGCCGACCTCTGGGCCTGCGCCCAGGCGCGCGATGCCGACTATTTCCGCTCAGCCTTCGCCGGCAAGATCGTGTTGATCGGCCTGGCGCTCGACCTCGAGGACCGCTCGCTAACGGCAAAGCGCTTCGCCACCGCCGAGCACAACACCTGGCAGCAGCCGCGCTGCGCGCTTGCGGCCGATGCCGAGCGCTTCGGCGCCATCGTCGATCGCCGCACCATTCCCGGCATCTATGTGCACGCCGCCGCCATCAACACGCTGATCGCCGGCAACGCCCCGACGCTACTGCCGCGCGGCGGCGTCTTCGCGCTTGTCGGCCTGGCCACGGCGCTGCTCTTCCTCGCCTTCACGGCGCTCTCGCCGCTTGCCGGCTTCGGGGTGTTGGCGGCCTTCGTGGCCGGCGGCGATCTGCTTGCCGTTCTCGCCCTGCGGCATCTCAGCGTCGCGCCGCTGCTGGCGCTGCTGGCCGCCGCCGCCATCGCCTATGCCGCGGCCTATGCCTATCGCTTCGTCATCGAGGATCGCGCGCGGCGCTGGGTCAAGCACGCCTTCCAGCATTTCCTGGCGCCGGAGATGGTCGAGCGCCTGACCAGCGATCCGGACGCGCTCAGGCTCGGCGGCGAGGCGCGCAGCGTCGCCATCTTCTTTTCCGACATCGAAGGCTTCACCACGCTTTCGGAAGCGCTCAAGGACGAGCCGGAGAAGCTGGTCGATATCCTCAATGCCTATCTCACCCTGATGACCGACGCGGTCGAGGCCAATGGCGGCTATGTCGACAAGTACATCGGCGATGCGGTGATGGCCGTCTGGGGGGCGCCGCTCGACGACGAGCAAATGAGCCACAACGCCATCCACGCCGCGCTCGACTGCCAGCAGGCGCTGACGCGCTTCAATGAGGAAGTCCTGGAACGGACCTATGGCTTGGCGGGCATCAACACGCGCATCGGCATCAACACCGGCATCGCTGTGGTCGGCAATATGGGCTCCGAGCGCCGTCTCAATTATACGCTGACCGGGGATTCGGTGAACCTCGCGGCGCGCCTCGAAGGCGCCAACAAGCAGTTCGGCACCAAGCTGATGATCGGCGAGGACACGGCACGGGCGGTGCGCGACAGCTTCCTGCTGCGCCGCCTCGACCGGCTCGTGGTCAAGGGCAAGACCCAGCCCGTGCGCGTCTACGAGGTGTTGTGCCGCCACGAGCACGCCGAGGCGGCGCACCGCGAACAGGTCGCCGCCTTCCACGAGGCCCTGGCGCTCTACTACCGCTGCCGCTTCGCCGAGGCGGCCGAGGCATTCGGCGCTTTGGCGGAAAGCGATTCCGCGGCTATACTCTATGTCGAGCGTTGCCGGCACTATCACGACAATCCGCCGGCGCGCCCGTGGAATCGCGCCTTCGAAATGAAGACCAAATGAGGCCGATCATGAGCAAAGCCACAGCCTCCCTCAGTCGCCGCCAGATGCTTGCGGGCAGCGCCAGCCTGTTGGCCCTGGCCGGCTGCAAGACCGACGGCCTGGATGCCGCCAGCCTGGCCCAGACCGGGCTCAACATCGCCACCGAGCTTGCCTGGGCGCCGGAAGTGAGCCAGCAGGACGAGGTCAATATCGGCCGCCGGCTGTACGGCAAGCTGGTCGACGCCTATGGCGGGCCCTACCGCAACCGCGCCATCCAGAGCGCCATGCAGCAGTTTGCCGAGCCGCTGATCAAGAGCGGCAGCCGGCGCGGCCTGCCCTGGGAGATCACCGTGCTCGACGACGACACGGTCAATGCCTGGGCCCTGCCCGGCGGCAAGATGGCGATCAACAAGGGCCTGCTGCGCTATGTCGCGAGCGATGCCGAGCTGGCCGCCGTGATCGCCCACGAGATCGGCCATGTCGAGCTGCGCCACGCCGCCCGCGAGATGGAGTCCGAGCGCTTCTCCGACATGATCACCTCCGGCGGGCGCGACCTGATCATGGGCCAGATATATGATTCCAACGTTCGCACCCTAAGCGACCTGGCGATCGACGAGATGGAAGACGCCATGCGCAACATCGTCACCGCCGGCTATTCGCAAAGCTACGAGCTCGAAGCCGACGGCCACATTCTCGATGTCTTCGAGCTGGCCGGCTACGAGGCCAGGCAGGCGCCGGGCTTCTTCCGCACCCTGTTGCAGCTCTATCCGCCGGATACCGAGGGCACGACATCGCTGTTCTCGACCCACCCGGGCACGCTCAGCCGCCTCGAAGCACTGGAGACTGCCGCCGCCGGCCGGCCGCCGGTGCAGCTGCCGGCCGCCAGCCGCGGCTATGCGGAGATCAAGGCGACCTTCCCGACGCGGCGCTATTTCCGCCGCCACGGCACGGCCGGAACCTAAAGCAAGGCGCCGGCGATCTCGCGCCATTCCTCGGGCAACGGTGCCGTAGAGTGGGGCCGGCCGGCGCGGCGGTACCAATAGCCGGCATTGCCTTCATCGCCTTCGACCCGATGCAGATAGGCGTGCACCCAGGCGCCGTCGGCATCGTCCTGGCCCTGTGCCAGGCCATGGGCGGCATGCCAATCGCCCTTCGCCGCCTGCCACAGCGCCGCCACCGCGCCGGACAGCCCGGACGGCGGGGCGGTTTCGATGAGTGACGCCTCGAATTTCTTCAGATCCATGGCCGGCCCTCCTGGTATCGGCAGCATGATGACACAGAGCGCTTTTCGGTCATACTGCGTGCTGATGATAGAGTCAGAGGCAGCTCCCCCCTTCGAGATCCTGCGGCCACCGCGGCAGACGCGCCCGCTGGTCGTGGCCTCGCCCCATAGCGGCCGCCGCTATGACCGCGCCTTCCTCACCAGCTCCCGCCTCGGACTGGATGAGCTGCGGCGCTCGGAGGATGCCCATGTGGATACGCTCGTGACCGGGCTGCCTGAGCTTGGCGTGCCGGTCATCCAGGCGCTGTTCCCGCGCACCTATGTGGATGCGAACCGTGAGCCGCTTGAGCTTGACGCCGACATGTTCGAGGGCCCGCTGCCGGCTTTCGCCAATCCGAATTCGCCGCGCGTGCGCGCCGGGCTCGGCGTGATCCCACGCACGGCGGCCAACGGCATTGCCATCTATGGCGGCAAATTGCCCATCGGCGAAGCGCGCGCGCGTTTGCATGGCTGCTACTTCCCCTACCACAGAGCGCTCAAGGCGCTGCTGCGCGAGACACGGGCTCAGTTCGGTTTCGCCATTTTGATCGACTGCCACTCCATGCCGGCGCAAGCGGTGGCGCGCCAGGGCGGACCCGGCCCGGATTTCGTGCTCGGCGACCGCCATGGCGGCGCCTGCCTGCCAGAGCTTACCGCCGAGGCGGAAGCAGTACTGACCGCAATGGGCTATGCCGTGGTCCGCAACCGCCCCTATGCCGGCGGCTTCACCACGGTTCGCCACGGCCGCCCGCACGACGGCGTGCATGCCTTGCAAATCGAGGTCAACCGGGCTTTGTATTTGGATGAAGCCGGATTGCGCCCGCATGACGGCCTGCGGCCCTTGGCCGCCGACCTGGCGCTTCTCGTCGATGCGCTGGCCGACATTTCGCCCTATGCCCGCGCGGCGGAGTAAATAAAAAAGGCCGTGGCAGGGTGCCACGGCCCAAGTTCAGGGAGGAATCACCCGCAAATACATGCGGGGGCCGGCGAGGGGGGGTCGCCAGGCAAATGTGATATAGGGGCGTTGATGCTGCATTGCAACATCTACCTTGCGGCGCACAACGCAAGGCAGATATGCCATGCGCGCAGTGCCTGGCCAGCCATATCGGCTCAAGTGACGGCGATGGACCTTTCGGGCAGCCGCGTCGCTCCCGAAAGCGCCGCGCGCAAGGCCGCTTGCGCGGGAGCGAGATTGGCCGCAACGGCAATTTGCAGCAGTCTTTCCACCTCGGCCTTCAGGCTGTCGTCGGCGGCCCCTGCTCGCCCGATCGCGGCCAGCGCCCGCGCCCGATCGATCCAGAACGACGGGCCGGCCAGCGGCTCCTCGGCCATGAACGTTGCAAGCGCCTCGCCATAGCGCTCGCAACCGTCCCAGTCGCCCTCGTCGAGGGCGATCTCCATGGCATCGGTGTAGAAGCCGTAATAATTGTGTCCGACGCAGGATCCGGCCAGCAACTCCGCGCCCTCGGCCAGGGCGGCACGCCGCGCCTCTCCGCCAGCGCCGACCAGGGCCATGGTGCTGAGCACCCAGGGCCCGAGAAATCCCAAGCCGGTTTCGCGGGAGATGGCCAGATCCTTCTCCAAGCCCTGCAGCAGCGTGGCCGGCGCCTCGCCCGAGGCAAAGGCATTGCGCGCCTCGAACAGGGCATAGAAGGGCAGAAAGCGATTGGCGCCCATGCTACGCACCAGGGTGCGGCCCTCTTTCAGCATCGTGGCCGCGTCCGCATTCTTCCCCGCCGCCAGCAGTGTCCGCCCAAGGGTCAGCCGTGCCACCACTTCCGCCCTGCGATGACCGATCTCAACAGCAGCGCTAAGGGCGCGCCGAGCCTCCTCCAGCGAGCCCTCGACTTCGTTCCGGTAAAGCCTGCACCAGGCGATCATGTAGCGGTTGCCCGCCTCGATGCGGCGAATTCCGTTAGCCAGACACAACGCAACGCAGCGCTCGAAATAGTCGAGCGCGGTGGCCATGCGCCCGCGCGAATAATAGGCATCACCCAGGCCACTCAACGCACGTGCTTCGTTCTCCACCGAGCCGGCCCGCCGCGCATGCTCCAAGGCCAGCTGCTGCTCGCTCAGGCAACCCTCGATTTTCCCCATGGGGAAGTAAATATTGCCACGATAATAATGTATTTGAGACAACTCGAAAGTCAGGACCAGCTTCTCGGCGATCTGCTGTGCATTGGCCAGAGCATCAAGTGCGCCTTCATAGCTGTCGGAGACACGCATGCCCGCCGCGATGCC
>CAZVDW010000709.1:0-4914 GCA_964625645.1 uncultured Rhodospirillaceae bacterium | reverse complement strand
AAGGCCTCGAACAAATCGGCGATGTCTGCTGCGTGCAGGGGCTTGGCGAGCGCCGCGGCTGCCTCCGGCCGGCCCCCTTCGAGGGCCGCGGCGACCTTGCGCACAAGATCGGGGTTGATGCCCGGCTTGGCGGTCGGTGTGCCCTCGGGCGCCGCCGCGGTATCGCTATCCGGGTTCTGCGCCTCGGGCATGGCACGCCTCCCTTGGCTGGTGACGGAGGCCTCGGCCTTCTCGATGACCGGGCAGGGACGCCCGGGTCAAAGAGAAGGTGGTGCGGCCGAGAAGACTCGAACTTCCACGGGGTTGCCCCCACAGCGACCTCAACGCTGCGCGTCTACCAGTTCCGCCACGGCCGCGATGGCTGCGGAGTAGCAAATCCCGCGCCATGGCGCAACACGTGATACAGTTCGGCCATGTCGGCAGTGCAATGGACGATCAGCGAGACTCCGGTCGCGTACCCGGATGCCGTGGCGGCGATGGAGGCACGGGTGGCGGCAATCCGCGCCGGCGAGGCCGCCGAACAGGCCTGGCTGGTGGAGCATCCGCCGATCTACACCCGTGGCACCAGCGCCGACGACGACGAGCTGCTGGCGCCGAAGCGCTTTCCCGTCTTCGACACCGGCCGTGGCGGCCGCTTTACCTATCACGGGCCGGGCCAGCGCGTGGTCTATGTCATGCTCGACCTCAAGCGGCCTGAGCGCAAGGCCGATGTGCGCGCCTATGTGCGCAATCTCGAAGCCTGGCTGATCGACACCCTGGCCGACTTCTCGCTGCTCGCCTTCCGCCGCGAGGGCCGCGTCGGCGTCTGGGTCGAGACGCCGCGGGGCGAGGCCAAGATCGGCGCCCTGGGCGTGCGCGTGCGCCGCTGGGTCACCTTCCACGGCATCTCGCTCAACGTCGAGCCGATGCTCGACCACTACGCCGGCATCATCCCCTGCGGCATCGGCGAGTTCGGCGTGACTTCCCTGGTCGACCTCGGCCTGCCCGTCACCATGGCCGACGTGGACACCAGGCTGCGGGCGCGATTCGAAGAGAGATTCGGTCAAACAATCATGTGAGAATGTTTCTGTATGTCACTGGAAATGCGAAAGAATTGTGAGAAATGTGAAGTTAAGCTTTCACATCAAGACGAAGCCCATATCTGTTCCTTCGAGTGCACCTTCTGCCCCCCGTGCACGACGGCCATGAACGCCGTCTGCCCCAATTGCGGTGGCGAGCTGGTGCGGCGGCCTAGACGGTCGCCTTCTGCGTAAAGCCGCCGGCGGCGAGGCCCGTGACGGGCTCGCGCTCGACAAGATCGACGCGGGCCGTGGGTGGGCCGTCATGGCAGGCGGCGATCATGGCCTCGACCGCATCGGAGGGGCCTGAGACGAGGGCTTCGACGCTGCCGTCGCGGCGGTTGCGCACCCAGCCCGTCAGGCCGAGCGCCTGCGCCTGGTCCACCGTCCAGCCACGAAACCAGACGCCCTGAACGCGGCCGTGGATGCGCAGCAATGCCGCCGTATTCCTGGTCATCGCAAGGCCTCTCCGCGCAGTCGCGCGATGCGGTCCGCCGTCGCCGGGTGGCTCGCCAGCCAGTCCTGCCGCTCCTCGGTATCAGCAGCTGCGCCCTTGGCATCGAGCGCGGCCAGCATGTCGGCGAGCGCTGCCGGGTCGCGTCCCGCCTTGCGCATGATGGCGACGGCGCCGTCGTCGGCCTCGGCTTCGAAATTGCGCGAATAGGCGCGGTCCATGAGCAGCGCCGGCAGGCCCGCCGCCTCCTCGACCAGATCGCCGCTATCGCCGATGGCCACCGTGATGATCAGCGCCATGCCGACGGCGCGCATCAGCCGGCGCAGCCCGTGCTGCTCTTCGACATGGGCGATCTCGTGCGCCAGCACGCCGGCCAGCGCATCCGTGCTCGGCGCCAGATCCACGAGCTCGTCGGTGACGATGATCGGCCCGCCGGGCAGGGCCAGGGCGTTGGCGCCGATCAGGAAGCCCTCGCGGTTCTCCAGGCGCAGATCGGGCGCGGCGCCGGCCGCCCGGCGCAGCTCGGCGAACAGCACCTGCGTCTCGGCCGCGCGCTCGGCGTGAAGCTGGCTTGGCTGGAGTGCCACGGCATCGAGGATATCGAGGCTGTTGGCACCCATGGCCACCTCGATGCCGTGCGGAACGAGGGTCGCGGCGGCATCCGCGGCGATCGGCAGGCCCCAGCGCATGCTGACCAGGATCGCCGCCACCAGCAGCGTGACCACGGCGATCAGGCGCGGGCGCATGGCCTCGAGGAAGGCGATGCGGCGCCCGCCCACGCGCACGCCTGCGGCGGCCAGCAAGGCTTCCAGGCCGTCATCGTCAGCGGTCACGAAGACGGCGCCGTCGGGCAGGGTCAGGCGCCGGGCAACGCCGCTGAGGCGGTGCGAGACCGCGAGCCCGCCGGTATCGAGCAGCGTGCTGCGGCCCTCGCGCACGAGGGTCAGGCCGCCCGCGGCACGGAGCGTGGCCGGCTGGCCGCGGCTGGCACCCGCGGCAAGCAGCTCGCCTGTGACGTCGGGCACGCTCACAAGCCGATCTCCAGGCCCTGCAGGTCGACGAACTCGGAGCCCAATGCCGCGCCGCTGTCCTGCTGCTGACCGACGAAGGCATCGAGCGCGGCTGCCGGCAGCACGCTCAGGCAGGCGGCCTGGTAGCGCCAGGCGCGCACCGCCGCCCAGGGGTGCAGCAGGCCGAGCGAAGCGATGCTGAGAATGCCGTTCGAGAGCACGATCCAGGCATAGCGCAGGCCCGAGAGCACCGAATCGAAGCGGTGATGCGCGTCGAGGGTCAGCGTGCGCACGACGATATTGCGCACCCGGGCGCGGTAGAAATTCGTCGCCAGCATGAAGCCTGCGAGCATGACCAGAGGCATGACGGTCAGGTAGCTGACATCAATAGACTCAATGAGCTCGATCGGATTCTCGGGTGTTGCGCCGGCAAGGGTCAGCGCGACCCCGATCAGGAACAGAATGACGAAGAGGGCTGCGACTAAAATCAGCAGGGCCTGCAAGATCGCCAGGTAGAACGGCGCCAGTCGCGGCGAGGCATGAAACGGCGCCGTGCCGAAGCGGCTGTGGCGGGCGAGATAGTTGGCGCCGAGGCGCGTTGCCACGGGCAGCAGTAGCCCGAACGAGGCGATGCCGATGATCGGCATGACGAGAAAAACGAACAGCGCGCCCCAATAGCTGCCGGCGAAGTCGAAGCGCACATTGCGCCACACCGTCATGCGCGCGTTGAAACGCAGCGAGCTGTTGACGATCCAGGGATAGCTGACGAGATAGAGCAGCAACAAGCCGCCTTGCAGATAGGGGTTTATCGATTGCGAGGCGACATAGAGCGCGGTGGCGGCGGCGACGATGAGGCGGCCCTTGAGGATGGTCCAGCCGTCGGCGAGATAGTCGAAGGCGTCACCGTCGATCGTCGTCGTGCCGAGGAAATAGCGCTTGCGCCTGACCTTGGCCCAGGCTGACCAGATGCCGAGGGTGAGGATGGTCAACAGCAGATTGACGATCCAGATGGCGAAATAGTCGCCGGCCCGCCCGGCGAAGCCGATTGCCAGGACTCTGCTTGGGGCCGGGGGCGGCGGTGGCGGCCGGCCCGGCGGCGGTGGCGGCGGCCCTGCGGGCGGCGCTTCCTCGCGGGCGCGGCCGTGCCGCTGGACGCTACCTTCGCTTCGCCAGTCCTTAACCATAGCAGGCAAAAGATATCGGAGTATCGTTACGCATGCGTGCAGTATAGCGCAGCCCGCCGGTCTGGCGTAGGATTGCCCGATGACCAATCCCTTGCGCGTAGCCTGTGTGCAAACCACCGCGACGCCCGACATGGCGGCGACCATCGCTGCCGCCTGCGCGGCAATCCGCGAGGCAGCGGCGGATGGCGCGCGTCTGGTTCTCTTGCCGGAAAACGCGCCGCACATGGCCGGCGGGCGCGAGACCCGCGAGAAGGCGGGCGAGCCCGGCGCCCATCCCGCCCGTGCCGCTTTCGCCGAAGTGGCGCGCCAGACCGGCGTCTGGCTGCTCGCGGGCAGTCTCGGCGAGCGCAAGGGCGACAAGCTCGCCAACCGCTCACTGTTGTTCGACGACGCGGGCCAGGTGGTCGCGGAATACGACAAGATTCATATGTTCGATGTCGATCTTGGCGGCGAAAGCTACCGCGAATCGGACAATTTCGCCCATGGCGAGCGCGCCGTCCTGGCGCAGACGCCCTGGGGCGGGCTGGGCATGACCATCTGCTACGATTTGCGCTTCCCCGCCCTTTATCGCAGCCTGGCCCAGGCCGGAGCCGGCCTGCTGGCAATCCCCTCGGCTTTCACCGTGCCCACCGGCGAGGCCCATTGGCACGTGTTGTTGCGCGCCCGCGCCGTCGAGACAGGCTGCTTCGTCTTCGCGCCGGCCCAATGCGGCAGCCATTACGGCCGCCGGCGGACCTACGGCCACAGCCTGATCGTCGACCCCTGGGGCGAGGTGTTGGCCGAGGGTGGCGAGGCGCCCGGCGTGATTGCCGCCGACATCGATCTCGATGCTGTCGCCGAAGCCCGCGCGAAAGTGCCGAGCCTGAGCCACGATCGGCCGTTTTCGCTGCCGGGCCGGCTCGCCGCGGAGTAGCCGCGCGCTATTCGCGAGCCGGGAAATCGCTTACACTGCGCGAACGACCGCCAGCCAAGCCATCGGGAGAGACGACATGGCCAACATAAGCCAACAGACCCTGAGCGAATCCGACGTCGCGTTCATTCGCGTGCTCGACGACCTGATCGCGGTGCTGGTGGATAAGAAAGTCATCGCGATCGAGGATCTGCCGAAGCAGGCGCGCGAGAAATTCTCCGCCCGCCACAAGCTGCGTTTCCAGATCCAAGGCATAGCCGAGCTGGTGGCGGATAGCGAAGATGACGAAGACGACGGC
>CAZVDW010000708.1:0-4601 GCA_964625645.1 uncultured Rhodospirillaceae bacterium | reverse complement strand
CGCCAGCTCGAAGCCGCCGCCCATGGCGGTGCCGTTGATGGCCGCGACGAAGGCTTTCGGCATGGTCGCGATGCGCCGCAAACAGACATGGGTGGGCGACTCTGGCACCGGGCGCGCGGTATCGAATTCGAGGTCGCGCGCCGCCAGGTCGCGGCCCAGGGCCTCCAGCACGCCGACATCGTAGTGGCGCACGAACACGCCCGCCAGCCCGCCGGTGATCACCACGGCGCGCACCGCGTCGTCGGCCTCGATCTCGTCGAGGACCGCGGCAAGCTCGGTCTCTGTCTCGGCGTCCATATAACCGTGCGGCGGATTGGCGATGGTGGCAATGAGCACCGCGCCATCTCGCCGTGTCGTGATCTGGCTCATGACTGCTCCCGCAATATGGTGAGGTTCTGGAACTCGGCCTCGGGAAAGCTGTCCCGGGTGTCGCGATAGTGCCGCTCCCGGCACAGCGCCGCGAGCTTGGCGAACTGGTGATAAAGAAGCTCGACGAGCTGGCGGGCCTTGATGTCGAACTTGGCGACCAGGGTCTGCTCACCGGCGTCGTTGCAAGCGATGAGCTTGACGGCAACGATGTGGCGCTGGTCGGCATGCCGGGCGATCTCGATCAGCGCCTCGCCCGGCTCGTTGGGCAGGCGCACATTGTGGCTGTCCTCACCCTCGAGCAAAGCGACGCAGAGCGCCATCAGATCCGCAATGGGATCCGAGAAGACATGGCTGACTTCGAGACGATGAAGGTCGTCGCCGACGAGGACGATCAGATCCCCCCAACCATTGGGGGCGAGCCTGTAGAGCAGGTCGATATCGTCTTCCGCCCGAGACGGCGTGCGCACCACGCCAACGCCCCCTCGACCGGAATACGCCGCGCCTTACGGGCCGGAGGCGCCGGGCGCGGCAACGCGCGCCAGGATCTGGATGGTGCCGGCGCGGGCAAAGGTCAGGCTGACGGGCACCGTGCTGCCCTGGCGGTACAAGCCGTTCGGCGATTGCAGTGTCACCTGCAAATTGTTGGGCGACAGCACCACTTCGCCACCGGCCGGAATCTCGATCGTGTTCACGCCCATCTTGGCCTGGGCATTGGCAGCATATGTCTGCTGCAGCTCGACATCGCCGGCAACGGATGATGAGGCGCTGATCAGCTGGTCCGGCTCATCGCTATTGTTGACGATGCGCATATAGATCGGCACCGGATGATCCGCGGTGAGCGGGGCGCGGGCCCAGGCCTCGTCCACCTGCACGGTACCCGTCTGCGAAGTCGGCGCGGCGCAGGCGGATGCCAAAAGCGCGATCGTGGCCGCGCCAACCAATGTCTTGAGGGATGTCATGACGGCAACCCCTCCTTTCCCGGATATGTTCTTGTTCAAGTCGCAAGATAGGCCGTCGCGGGCCACGTCAGCAAGCGGTAAACGACATCGCCGCGACGCAGCTATTTGTCGTCCTCGACGATTGCGCCGGCCGGCTCCTCGCTTGTCGCCCAGGCCGGCATGAGCCCGAACGCCTGCGCCACCTTGTAGGCCTTTTTTGCCTTGCTCTCGTAACGCATCGCGCGCTGTTGCTGCGCCGCCCGGTCGGAGCGGCTGCTCGGCCCGAGCGCCGCCAGCAGGGTGTATGTGTCGCCAATGCGCAATTGCGCCTGGGCGTGCAGGCGCGGCACGCTGTCGATGTCATAGAGCCGCGCAGCCTTCTCGAACGCCTCGACCGCATGCACCAGACTGCGGGCGCGGTAGCCCTGACCGGAGAGGACCAAATAGGCGTTGCCCATCTCGGTCAGCGTGGCGGCGCGGGCATGCGGATGTTTCAGCGCCGGCACCTCGCTCAGCGAGGCCCGGTAGTGCGCCAAGGCGGTCTCCATGGAAACGGCCTCAGGCTCTGCCCTGGACGACTCGCGCTGGGCATTGCCCAACAGCCGGTGGGCGGCAGCGCGCTCGATCGCCATGTCGGTTTCCGGCAACCGCGCCAGCGCCTCGGCAAACAAGCCCACGGCCTCGGCAAGGAGTGTCTTGTCGGCGCGGAGGGCGGCCAGCGCCGCGATCGCCTGCCCGCGCCGCAGCCAGCTATCGATGTGGGCCGCCAGGCCCGCCTCGGGCGTGCGATCCACCAGCGCCAGCGCCAATGCCTCCGCCGCCGCCACCAGGTTGGCATCGGCGTTAGCGGTCTCGGCCAGCGCCATATGGCAGCGGCCCACCGCATCGTTCAGCCGACCGCGCTCGCCGCCACTCAAGTCCTCGCCATAGGCGCCGAGGACAAAGCGATACTCGGCCAACGCCGCAGCGATGTCGCGACGCGCGAAAAGGCCGTCGGCGGCGGCGATCTGCTCGCCGATCATGGCCTGGCGGGCGGCTTCCTGGCGCGGGCGCAGCACGGTCTCGATATGGACGGTGGCGTACCAGCCGGCAGCAATGGCGGCGACGAGGATGGTGGCCACGACCATGACCGGATGGCGCGACAGCCAGCGCATCATTGCCCGGCGCTTCCCGCTTGCGCGAATCGTCGTCGGCGGATCGTGCCGGGCTCGGTCATTAACGGGGCTTGGCCTCGGGCGGCGGCAGCTGGAGATCGAAATCGACTTCGATGACCCGCCCCGCCCCGGCCATCAGGATGGTCACCCAACGGCTGACGAAGCGCACCGAGCGCGCGTTTTCAGGGTAGGCGAAGGCGAAAACGGCGCTGGCGCTGCGCTTGCGATCGACGCGCAACATCTCGCCGGAGATGCCCTCGACGGCAACCAGGTCGTGCCTAACATTGCCGCCGGGCTCGATCAGCGCCACGCTCGAGGCGAAGTTGGCGTCGAGGAAGATGGGCCGCGCGCTGGTGCCGTTGTTGCGGAATTTGAGGGTCAGCCGGAGCTCGTCGCCGCGCCGCTCGATGTGGCGCAAGGTCCATGTCCAATGGTCGGCGACGACCACGCGGCGGTTGAGCTTGGCGCTCCAGTCGCCGTCGACGGCAACCTCCTGAGCCGTGGCCGGCGCGGGAAAAGAAGCGAATGACGCCGACAGGCCGAGAGCAATGGCGGCAAGCGCGAAGGGTTTCAGCATGTCCGGGGCGCGTCGGGCCGACTATTCGATATAGCCGAGATGCTGGTTGAGCTGTGCCAGGCCGCCCTCGCCCTCAGCCCAGGTCACGGCGCCATCGCCATCGCCGTCGCGGCCATTGACGATCCACTCCAGGTGCTCGACGATCTCCTCGGCGAAGAAGGCCGAGGCGATCGGCGAGGCGCCGCCGACGATCTGACCGGCCTTGTCGAGAATCTTGCCGCACCAGAACACGATATTGGCGGCGGCGGCAATGACGTGGGGCGCGTGGGTCGCAGTGGCTGGCGAGGCATCGGCCGTGTCGCGCGCCAGGGCCATGTGCCGGACCACGCCCCGCGCGGCGCGGCACAGGCCATATCCCTTGCCTGGCCCGCCGCCGGCCTCCCGGTCGGGATCGACGGCGTGGCGGACATGCCGCGTGTGCAGCTTGATGGTGTCGAAATCCTCCAGGTCGGCAACGGCAAGGCCCGCATGCTGTTGGGCGATGCGCGCTTCCGCCTCGAGCGTGGCGGTCAGCCCGACCCCACCCGGCGTCTCGGGCCAGGCGGCCCTGACGCGGTCGAGATGGGCCTCGTAGTCGGCGGCCATGGCATCCTTGATGGTCAGGGCCGAGAGCGCGATGCCGATGCCTTCAAGCAGGGCAGCCATTGTCTGCGAGGCCGGCTCCTGACTGTCGCGCTCTTGGTATCGGGATTGGTCCGCCACCGGATCGAGCCAGTTGGAGCCACGGATGCCCAAGGTCTCGAGATAGGCGCCGATCTGCCTGATTTCCTCGTTGCTGATCTCTCCCATTCCGCCCCATGGCGGCATGGTCTTGTAGCCGTTCTTGACCGCGCGCACGAATTTCGAGAAACCGCGCTTGAACTTGCGCAGGTCGGCCGAGTTCGGCAGGCCACGGCCGCGGCCGTTGGCGCGCGCGCCATGGCAGTAGGCGCAACCGGCACGATATTTAGTCTTGCCGGCCTTGATCGCCGCCTCGTCGCCGCTGAGAGGATTTGACGAGGTGGCCGCGCCCTCTTCGCCGGTGGCAAGCGCGTTACCCACCGGTAGCATGGCGAGAGCCGCCGAGAACAGCACCGCAGCGACAAGCGGCGCCGCGAAACGCGTAACGTAAGGCGTCATTTTCCCAAGTCCCCAAGTCCCATGTCTTGGATGTCGGTGTTCAGCACGGGTGTGGCGCGCCCAAAGAGCTTGGACGCGCCACCCCGGTTTTAGCGTTGTCGTGCTCGGCCCGAGACTTCAGAGGCTGAAGCCGATCATGACGCTGGAATGGTTGACCGGATTGTCATCCGGCGCCGAGCCGAAGGTGGGCAGGCCGCCAAAGGCGAAGGCGACGAATTGCTGCCCGTTGGCCAGGTAGGTGGAGGGACCCGACTTCGACGACGAATTGGCGTTGAAGGTGTACAGAATCTCGCCGGTGGTGGCGTTGGTCGCATGAACCATGCCGTCCTGACTGGCGAAGAAGGTCAGGTTGCCGGCCGTGGTTAGCATGCCGCCCGAATAGCCGTCACGCGGGAAGCCGATGCGCCAGACTTCGGAGCCGTCAGCCAGGTTGTGGGCCGCGTT
>CAZVDW010000707.1:0-2672 GCA_964625645.1 uncultured Rhodospirillaceae bacterium | reverse complement strand
CTTCTCCGCTTCGGCCTGCTC
Source organism: uncultured Rhodospirillaceae bacterium (assembly GCA_964625645.1). Classification (GTDB taxonomy): domain Bacteria; phylum Pseudomonadota; class Alphaproteobacteria; order UBA7887; family UBA7887; genus UBA7887. The sequence goes on along the minus strand of CAZVDW010000707.1, from coordinate 2,651 downwards.
GGCCCGCAGCCGCTCCATCTCGATCGCGTTCTCGCGGAACACTTGCACCGCGCGAGACATCTCTCCGACCGCGTCGCGGCGCGCCAGGGCCTCGAGCTCGAAGTCTCGCTCGCCTTGCGCAAGGCTGTTCATGTTTGCTGCCAGCCGGTTGACCGGACCAATCGCCTTGAGGCGGGTGAACGCGATCAGAACGAGAAAGACGAGCACGGCGGCAGCGGCCGTTCCTGGCAGGACCATCGAGACGACCTGGCCGCCGGAGCTAATCTCGCCACTGAGCCCGTCAGCATACTCCGCGGTCAGTCGATCGAGTTCCTCGTCGAACGCAGCGAGTGCCTGGAGGGCCGGGCCGTCGTCGATCTTTACGGCCTTGTCCAGGGCTCGGATGTCCGTAACTCCGTCGGCAACCATCTGCTCGGCAACCTTCAGTCCGGCGGCATATTGCCCCAGCACTTTTCTGATCGCCGCCAGGCCATCACGTTCTGCCGCGTTCGTGCCGACCGCTTCGTACCGATCCAGCTGAGCGATGGCCCGCTCGTAGCTCGCACGGAAGCGCGTGGAGCGTTTGTCCTGCTGTCTTAGGACATAGTTCTTGAAGTTGTGGATGGCGCCGCCATAGCCCATCTCTCGCTTGAGCTTCGAGGCTGCATCCATCTTTGCCAACACCGTTGCATGGTAGCCGCCCCAGCCGCTTTCGATTTGACCGAGCGAGCTGTGGAGAAGCCAAATCGACAGGCTGAGCGCGAGCGACACGACGACGAGGCCAAATAACGCCAGCGGGGCGAAGTGGCGCAGGTCGAGGCTCCATTTGAAGAGCCTCGACGTCTTCATGTTTTCCGAATGGCTATGATCGGGGGAGGTGTCCGCGGGCATCAAAATCTCCATCAGCTACGATGCCGGCTCACCATTTCGGTGATGAGGCATCTTTGGATCTTGATCCCCCGCAAGATCGCGGTCGCGGCTCGGCACGATCGCGCTCTTGACGATGCTCAAATACGCATACAGAAGTTAACCGACGCCTAATACTCAGGAGCTTGCTTCGAACGCTGGGAAAGGCTGCCAGATACAAGTCCGACTTGAAGATCTGGAATTTGCCGCCGGGGCCGCGCGCGATCGCATCGACATAGTTGAAGCGGAACGTGAACGGGTGGCGAAAGTTATGCTGGAAGTGAGAGACGATCTCGGCCTCTTCCTCGGCCGCCAACGGGCCCTCGGCGACCAAGTTGAGGTCGATTTCCTCGGTGCTCGTCTGCACGAGTTGGTATTGCTTGACGCCGCTCTTGAGGAGCAGCGGCTCTGCGTCCAGCACCGGAAAGAGCCGCTCGCCCGAGGGCAGCTGCACGCTTTGCCGCTCACGGCCGATGATGCGCTCGATCACCGGCAGGCCCCGGCCGCACGGGCAGGGTGCGCCGGCAATCGCGCGGTCGCCGATTTCGTAGCGGATCAATGGCGTCGCGTAGCCGAGGAATCCGGTGACGACGACGCGTCCGATCTCCCCCGGTGCGCAGGGTCGGTCGTCATCGTTCAAGATTTCGACGATGGCGCGTTCCGACATGACGTGAAGGTGATCGTGGTCCGGGCATTGCAGGGGTAGGATGCCGAACTCCTCGGAGCTGTAGTTGTCGCGCACCGGGATGTCCCAATGCTGTTCGCAGAGCGACCGCAAGCCTGGCTCGAGGACTTCTCCTAGGGTGCGGACGTCACGCAGCCGTTTGGGCTTGACGCCGGCCTCGACGGAGCAATGGATCAGCTCCTGCAACATGGAGGGGTGGCACTGCAGGTAGTCGGGATCGTCCTCCACCAGCATGTCGAGGAGACGCCTCGCCGGCACGCCGTTGGAGTAGAGCAGGGCGGTGCCGCTGCTGCCTGGCGCCCAGGCCCGTTGCCGGCGCCGTTCCCGGCCATCGGGTGTGACGAGAATGCTGACGTTCGTGCCGCTCAGATCGCGGCGAAACCATTGGTGCCCGCGCAGCGTCGCGGCGGCGTTGTAGAGGCTTGTCAGACGGGTCAGCTGGGCTTGCACCGGTCGCCCGCTCGAGCCGGTGGTCTTGACGGTGTGTCGCGCACCGTGGCCCCCGGGCAAGGTCTCGCTCGCCAAGGCGTCGCCCGCCTCTTGCACCAGCGCCCGGGTCATGACCGGCACCTCGGCGAAGACTTCCGCCGTCAGACCATCGCCGATCCGCTCGACGATGGGCCCCAGGCGCGGCCTTTGAAACGGCACCGCGTCGTGGGTGAACCGGATCAAGGCGTCCGTGTGCGCCAATTGCTGGGCGGCGAGCCTCTCCGCCGGCCACCATTCCGTCAGCGAAAGATGATGGGCGAGGGCGAATGTGGTTGCGGTTTGGCTGTTCTTCAGGCCTGGAGAAAACTGTCGCAGAAGCCGTGATCTGCTCGCCGGTGCCGACGCCCGAGCCGTAGAGGCCCTTTGCGACGTCTGTTGCGGTTCGCGGGCCCGAACCCTTCCGGCGATGCGACCATCCTGTGCCATAGCGCATTCTTACCCCGGATAGCGTGGCGCGGCAGGGTATGACCAAAGCAAGGCGCCAGCAAGCGATCACAGGCCCGAAGCGCGTCTTAGAGCCGCAAATTCGTGACCTATCCCAACAGCCTACGCGGTCGATGACGGCTTCGGACCGCTCAACCCAACACGTCGT
>CAZVDW010000706.1:0-1968 GCA_964625645.1 uncultured Rhodospirillaceae bacterium | reverse complement strand
CACGCCGCCGAGATGGCCGACATCCTCGCCCATCAGCATGACGCTCTCGTCGCGCCCCATCTCCTGCTTGAGGCCTTCGCGGATGGCCTCGACCATATTCATCTTTGTCATGGCCTCAGCCCTCCTCGCCGAGATGTTCCGCGCGCTGGCGGCTCAGCGTTTGCGTCGTCTCGGCGTAAACGTGCTCGTAGATCGCGCTGGCGTCCGGTGCGGCATAGGCATCGGCCCTGGCGAAGGCGTCCTCGATCTCGTCGCGAATCTCTGCCTCGCATTCGCCGGCCTTCGTGTCGTCCCACAGGCCCTTGCCGGCGAGATATTTCTGCACCCGCTCGATGGGGTCCTTCTTGCCCCAGCGCTCGCGCTCGGCCGGATCGACGTAACGGGTCGGATCGTCGGCGGTGGTGTGCATGCCCATGCGATAGGTCACCGCCTCGACCAGCGTCGCGCCCTTGCCTTCACGGCCGCGGCGCACCGCATCGGCCACCACTTTGTGCACGGCGAACAGGTCGTTGCCATCCACCGAGACGCCGGGGAAGCCGTAGGATGGTGCGCGCGAGGCGAAATCCGCGCCGCTGGTCTGACTCGTGCGTGGAGTGGAGATGGCCCATTGGTTGTTCTGCAGCAGGAAGATCACCGGCGCATCGACGATCCCCGCCAGATTGCAGGATTCGTGGAAGTCGCCCTCCGAGGAGGCGCCGTCGCCAAAGAAGACCACCGAGACGCCGTCCCGGTCCTTCAGCTTCATGCCCCAGCCGAGGCCGACCGCGTGCGGGATTTGCGCCGCCAGGGAGACCTGGGTGGCCATCACGTTGACGCCGTCCGGGATGATGCCGCCGTCGGGATGGCCGCGGCGATAGAGGATCAGCGACAGCATCGGGATGCCCTGGCGGTATTGCACGGGGAACTCGCGATATTGCGGCACGGCCCAGTCGCGCGCCGGGTCCATGGCCAGGGCGGTGCCGGCGAGGGTTGCTTCCTGGCCGAAGATCGGCGCGAAAGTGCCGAGCCGGCCCTGGCGCTGCTGGCTCAGGCACTTCTCGTCGAAGGCGCGGCCCAGCATCATCAGGCGCAGGCCATCGAGGGCCTGCTTGTCGGACAATTCGGGTTCGGCACCGCGTTTGAGCTTGCCGTTTTCGCCAAGCATCGACAGTGGCGCCGCAGCCTTGGCTTTCGGTTGGTATTGGGGTGCGAAATCGCCCGGCATGGTGCCTCCTGATCGGCTCGTTTGGATGACGGCGCCGGACCCTATCACGCGCGCAATCGGCTGGGAATGACGGCGGCTCAACCCTGCCCGGCGGAAAACGCCGCAGCCAGCTCGGCCATGCTTGCGAAGCGGCTGCCGACGCGCAGGCCGGGATCGGCGGCAAGCGTGGCACCGCCGCCGGATTTGCCCGCCCGGCGGTCGATCCAGGCGGTCTGCAAGCCCATGGCCAGAGCCGGTGCGTGGTCGTGAAAGAGGCTTTGCGCCACATGCAACAGCTCGTCCGGCGCGATGCCCCGTTCGTCGAGGCGCGCCAGCAGGTAGTCGAAATTGGCCCGCGCCGGCTTGTAGCTGCCGATATCCTCGGCCGTGCAGATGAGGTCGAATTCGACGCCGAGGCGGGAATTGCTGCGCGCGAAGCTGGCGCGGTCGACATTCGACAGGATCACCAGCTGGAAGCGCTGCTTGAGGCTGGCGAGCGCCGCGGCGCTGTCGGGGAAGGCAGGCCAGTCGCCGACCGCGGCGCCGAAGGCTCTTGCCTCGTCCTCGCCGACCTCGGTATCGAGCTCCTCACCGAGCCGCCGCATAACCTTGACCAAAACTTGCGGGTACAGCAGATCGGGCTGCTCGGCTTCGATGGCAGATTCATGGCGTGCGAAGGCGGCAAGCAGGGCCTCGGGCTCGCCGCCAAGCTGCGCTTGCCACGGTGCCAGTGCCGCCAGGATGCCCGTCTCCCAATCGATCAGCGTGCCGTAGCAGTCGAAGCT
>CAZVDW010000705.1:0-2466 GCA_964625645.1 uncultured Rhodospirillaceae bacterium | reverse complement strand
TCTGGCCAGCTGCAAGGCTATTTGGAAATAGTCGCTGACGCCACTGGGATCTAGCTCATCCCGCTTCCGCTGAAGGGTCTGTCGCCACACCTCAGCGGCCTCCTGCACACGACCCATTTTCTGCAGCACCACGCCGAGATTCGAATCGATGCGAAGATTGTCCGGATCGAACCCTCTGGCTTTTTCGTAAGCCGCTCTCGCCGCCGCCAGACGACCGGCGGCATAACTCGAGTTGCCCAGAGCAAAGTAGATCTCGCCATTCTCGGCGCCGGCCGCCACCGCCGCCACCAGGACCTCAGTAGCTGTGCCGTACTCACCGGCCTCCAGCAAGAGCTCGGCAAGACGGGAATAGGGACGATGGAGGTTGGGCGCCAGTCCGATAACGCGTTGGAGCGACGCGATCGCCGCCGGCGAATCCCCCAATCGTCGTTGCAGGTTTGCCTGCAGCATCAGGAGCTCGACCGTCGGACCAATGGCGACGGCGCGCTGCGCGATCCTGGTCGCCTCCTCCCCCTTCCCGGCGTTGGCGAGACTCCGGGCTGCCCAGTACAGCATCTCGCGATCGCGGGGCCATCGTTGCGCTGCGGCGAGAGCGATCGCAGCGGCTTCGTCGAATTGCCCGAGGGCATAGGTGGCTCCGATCGTTCCCATCAGACTTATGCGTTTGTTGGGCTCGTACTTCAGCGACATCTGAAACGCCGCGCGCGCGCGGGCGTACTTTCGCTGCTGGTAATATCCCTTTCCCATGTTGTGGTAAAAACCGGCCAGCAGCGCGCGCGCATCTTCCTGCTCGGCGTCCAGGTCGATCATCGCCCGCTGCAGCCGGCGGTGGCCGCGCTCGCGGATGGCGGGATCGGCCTCCAGTGTCTCGACCACTCCCTGCAGCGCTTGCAGACTGGCAGTCTGCGGAAATTCGGCCTGGCCGCTCGCGAGATGCTCGCGGTAGCCCTCTCCGGTACTCATGCTCAAGCTGACCAGGTATATCAGCGCCGGCTCTCGAGGCACCAGGTCACCGCCGGCGCCGAGAGCCGTTTTTAATTCGGCGAGGCTGTTCTCGGTCTGGTTCAGCACCATGAAATGGCGCGCCGCCAGGTAGTGGGAGTAGGCCAAGGTATTGCGCAGCGACAGGGCCGAAAACATCAAAATGGCGAGTCCGGTGCCAACGGCGAGAAACCGTTGGGCACGCCAGCCGGCGGCTCTTTCGATCCGCGTGGCGGCGGCATCTATCATCCATGCCAGCACGATGCTGGCGCCGGCACTGGGGAGATAGAGGTAGCGCGAGGAGACCTCGTTGGAGCTGGTGGCAAACGGAAGGACGGCGACCAGCGTCCAGCAGGCCCAGAGACCGATTGCAGATGGGCCCCGGCTGAGCCACAGGAGAACTCCGAAAACCACGAGGCCGCAGATTGGCTCCCAGGCGGAGAATTCGTGGGCAGGTACGAAGAACCAGTGCGCCGACGTTGCCAGCCGGCCGAGGAGAAGCAGGAGGAAGCGTGTGGCCTGACCCACATCGAGCCGGTCCGTTGCTTGGACGACCTGCGGTGCATCCGGATAGAAGTGGAGCAGCCACCCGACCGCGGCAGCGAGGACAATGGCCAGCGGCAAGAGGACCGGGCCCCATTTGCCAACGCCCGGCGATCGCCGTCGCATGAGGAGGATACAGACAGGCAGCACCGCAATGGCGGCGATATGCGAGAGGGCGCCGAGGAGGGCGGCGCAGTAAGCGGCGGCCAGCCACCACCGCGAGGTACGCTCGAGATATTCCCGAAAACAGAGAACGGTTGTCAGGGCCGCGGTGAGAGCAAGAGGATAGGCGATGGCGGAGACCCAGTGGAGGGCGCGGAAATGGCCGGCGTGGAGCAGAAACAACGCGCCCGCCAAAAGCGACATCTGGAGTTGGAACCCGCAGCGCCGAGCCACCACCACCAGCAGCCCGCTCGCCAGCAGATGCAGACAGACCGTCAGTGCGTGGAAGCGGGCGATATCGGCGCCCCAGACTCGGTATCCGATGTAGAAAACCAGCTGGGTAACGGGACGGCCGGCCAGCTCCAGCTCGGGCGAGAGGATCGCGGAGAAATCGCCCGCCATCCTGGCGCTGTTCTCCAGGTATCCGGCATCGTCGGTATCGATGGGTAGATCGGTCACCCCGTGCAGGGCGAACCAGGCCATGCCGGCGACGGCCACGACAAAGAGCGCAGACAGGGCCGCGGACGAGCCGTTCCCCACAAGGCGAGGGCCGCCGGCCGACGCGTCAGTTGCCAAGACGGCTGTACTCCCGGTGGACCTCGGCGTGCAGATCGGCGGTTTTCTCCGGCGTCTCGGCGTATCCGCCCGACAGCAGCAGAACCATCGGCGCCTGCGCCTCCAGACCCGCGCTCAGCACCAGGCGTTCCCGCGCACGGAGACCATCCGGGCTGAGGCTGAGCCGACCGTAGCGGTCGCCGGAAACGGGGTCGACCCCGGCCA
>CAZVDW010000704.1:0-12638 GCA_964625645.1 uncultured Rhodospirillaceae bacterium | reverse complement strand
CTTGGTGAACCTGGGCTGCGCCACGGGGCATCCGAGCTTCGTCATGAGCGCCTCGTTCACCAACCAGGTGCTGGCCCAGATCGAGCTCTGGAACAATCACCAGAGCTACGAGCGCAAGGTCTACACCTTGCCCAAACACCTCGACGAGAAGGTGGCGGCGCTGCATTTGCAGAAGGTCGGCGCCAGGCTCTCGACCCTGAGCGACAAGCAGGCCGCCTATCTCGGCCTGGACCAGAAAGGCCCCTTCAAGCCGGACCACTACCGCTACTAGCTAAGCAGGCGGCGCCACGCTACAAAGCAAGCGATGTGCGCAACCTACGAGCTAGCCGACGAGACTGCCCTTGCCGCACTGGCGGCGGAGGTAGCGGCCGCGGCACGCGCGGGCGATCTGATCGCCTTGCGCGGCCCGCTCGGGGTCGGCAAGACGACCTTCGCGCGGGCCTTCATACGCGCCCTCGGCTGCGACGAGGACGTTCCCAGCCCCACCTTCACCCTGGTGCAGAGCTACGATCTCGCGCCCTGTCCCGTCTGGCACTACGACCTCTATCGTCTGGAGCAGGCGGCGGAGCTTTGGGAGCTTGGCATCGAGGATGCCCTGGCCGAGGGCATCGTGCTGATGGAATGGCCGGAGCGGGCCGAGGCCTTGCTGCCGGAGGCTCGTATCGATATCGATATGGGTTTCGCCGAGACCGGGCGGCAACTCACCCTGTGCCGGCGGCAGGGGCGCGCGGCGCAGATCGCCAGCTTTCTGGAGGCCAACGGCTGGGGCGAGGCGCAACGCGCGACGCTTGCCGGCGATGCCTCGTTCCGCCGCTATGAGCGTCTGCATCGCAACGGCGAAGCTGCCGTGTTGATGGACGCACCGCCGCCGGAAGACGTGGTCCCCTTCGTCGATGTCGCGCGCTATTTGCGCGAGGCCGGCTTCAGCGCTCCTGCGGTCATGGCGGTCGATGCCGGGTGCGGCCTCGCCTTGCTCGAGGACCTCGGCGATGACACCTACAGCCGGGTGCTCGACGGCGGCGCCGAGCCTGCGCCGCTTTATGCCGCGGCGGTCGACCTCCTGGCCGACCTGCACAGCCACGCACCAGCCGCCTGGCTCGCGCCCTATGACGAGGCCGCCTGTCTCGCCGAGACCGACCTGCTGCTCGACTGGTTCATGCCGGCGCTGGATGCAGCACCCGATGCGGCGGCACGCGAGGCCTTTCACGCCGCCTGGCGGGCCGCCCTGCCCCAGGCCACCCTCGGCGCGCCGGTCACGGTGCTGCGCGACTACCATGCGGACAATCTGATGTGGCTGCCCGCACGCCGCGGCCACGCCCGTGTCGGCCTGCTCGATTTCCAGGACGCCCTGGCCGGCTCGCCCGCCTACGATCTGGTCTCGCTGCTCGAAGATGCCCGCCGCGATGTCTCCGGCGCCCTCGCCGAGGCCATGATCCAACGCTATCTCGCCGCCGCACCGGCGCTCGATGCGGACGCCTTTCGCGCCGCCTATGCCATCCTCGGCGGCCAGCGCAACACCAAGATCATCGGCATTTTCACGCGGCTGTGGCGGCGCGACGGCAAGCCCGCCTACCTCACCATGATCCCCCATGTCTGGCGCCTGCTCGAAGGCGATCTCGGCCATCCCGCCTTGGCGGAGGTGCGCGCCTGGTTCGACCGCCACCTGCCGGCGCCGCTGCGCGGGGCACCGCAGCCATGAGCGAAATGCCAAAGCTGGCGATGGTGCTGGCGGCCGGGCGCGGCGAGCGCCTGCGCCCGATCACCGATACCCTGCCCAAGCCCTTGGTGGTGGTCGACGGCGCCACCATGCTCGACCAGGCGCTCGACCGGCTCACCGCCGCCGGTATCGGGCAGGCCGTGGTCAACACCCATCACCTTGCCGAGCGCATCCATACGCACCTCGAGAGCCGCGAAAAGCCGGCAATCGTGATCAGCCACGAAACGGAACTGCTGGATACCGGCGGCGGCGTCGCCAACGCCCTTGGCCATCTCGGCGAGGCGCCCTTCTTCGTGCTCAACAGCGACGTGGTCATGCTCGACGGACCGCAATCCGCCATGTCGCGCCTGGCCGACGCCTGGTGCAGCGAGCGCATGGACGCGCTGCTGCTGACCCATGCCACCGTGCGCGCCCATGGCTATAGCGGTCAGGGCGATTTTGCAGTCTCGCCTGACGGCATCGTGCGACGGCGACGGGAAGGAGAGATCGCACCCTATCTGTTTACCGGCGTGCAAATTCTGCACCCGAGGCTGTTTGCCGGCTGCCCCGAGGGCGCCTTCTCGCTCAACCGGCTCTACGACAAGGCCGCCGAGGTGGGCCGCCTCCATGGCCTGGTGCATGACGGCGAGTGGTTGCATGTGGGCACGCCGGCGGCCCTGGAGACGGTCGAGCAAATATTGGCGGAGATCCGCTGAGCATGGCCGGGCCGGGAAACATCTTCACGATTTCCCCCGGCGTCTCCTTTGTCGACGCCCTGGCCGAGGGCGTGCTGGCCGAGCATGGCGACAGCCCCCTTGGCTTGAGCGGCGTTACCATCCTGCTGCCGACGAGGCGTGCGCTGCGCAGCCTGCGCGAAGCCTTCCTGCGGCGCAGCGGCGGGCCGATGTTGCTGCCGGCCATGCGTGCCATCGGCGATGTCGACGAAGACGAGCTCGCCCTCGGCGGGGACGATGCCGCCGGCGCCGAGGCGCTCGACTGCCCACCCGCGATCGGCGATCTCGAACGGCAATTGCTGCTGGCGCAACTGATCCGGCAGTGGGAAGCGGGCCGGGCCGGCGCACGCTCCAACCAGGGCCAGGCGGTGCGCCTTGCCGGCGAGCTCGCGCGCCTGATCGACCAGGTGCAGACCGCGCGCCTCGACTTCGCCGGCCTGGAGGGCCTGGTCGAAGGCGATCTCGCCGAACATTGGCAGCAGACGCTACGCTTCCTGCACATCGTCACCGAGGCCTGGCCAAGCCTGCTTGCGAGCCGCCACGGCATCGACCCGGCCGAGCGCCGCAACCGCATGCTGGCAGCGCTCGCCGCCCATTGGCAGGCGCAGCCGCCCGAAGCGCCGGTCATCGCCGCCGGCTCCACCGGCAGCGTGCCCGCCACCGCCGACCTGCTTGCCGTGGTCGCCGGTCTGCCGCAGGGCCGGGTGATCCTGCCCGGCCTCGATGGCGGCCTGGACGACGACAGCTGGGCGGCGCTCGGCGAGACCCACCCGCAATTCGGCATGGCCCAACTGCTCGAGCGCTTGGAAGTCGCCCGGCAGGACGTGCTCGCCTGGCCCTGGGGTGGCGAGGGCGATGACCAGCGTCTGGCCTTGGCGCGCGAGGTCATGCGGCCCGAGGCCACCGCCCATGCCTGGGCCGATCTCGGTCATCTCGATGCGGCAGCGGCAAGCGCTGGCCTCAGTCGCATCGAGTGCGCCGATTCCCGCGCCGAGGCCGGGGTCATCGCGCTGCTCATGCGCGAAACCCTGGAAGAGCCCGGCCGCACTGCCGCCCTGGTCACGCCCGACCGCGACCTCGCCCGGCGGGTCCGTGCCGAGCTTGGCCGCTGGGACATCGCGGTGGACGATTCCGCCGGCCGACCGCTCGCCGAGACCATGCCCGGCACCTTCCTGCGCCTGACCCTCGAAGCCTTGCAGGAGGATCTGGCGCCGGTGCCCCTGCTCTCCCTGCTCAAGCACCCCTTGGCGGCGGGGGCCGAGCAGCGGGTCGCTTTCCGCGCCCGGGCACGCGAGCTCGAGCGCGCCTGCCTGCGCGGACCCCGGCCGGGGCCGGGCTTCGTGGGCTTGCGCCGCGCCCTCGTCAAGCACAAGGGCCTGCGCGATTGGCTCAAACCGCTGGAAGAGGCGGCGACACCGCTGCTGCGCCGGCTTCGACGCAAGCGCCCGGTGGCCGTTGCCGACCTGGTGCGCGACCACCTGGCCTTTGCCGAATGGCTGGCGAGCGATGACGAGGCGGACGGCGCCAACGCCTTGTGGCAGGGCGAGGCCGGCAGCGTGGCGGCGGCGCTATTCGAGCAGATGCTGGCGGCGGCCGAAGGCCTGCTGCCCATCGCCGCGGCCGAATACCCGGCGCTGATCGAGGCCTTGCTGGCGCGCGCGGTGGTGCGGCCGCGGGCGGGCGTGCACCCGCGCCTGGCCATCTGGGGGCCGCTCGAAGCGCGCCTGCAACATGCCGACCGCATCATTCTCGGCGGCTTGGTCGAGGCGAGCTGGCCCGGCGAGGTCGCCGCCGATCCCTGGCTGAGCCGGCCCATGCGCCGGGCCTTCGGCCTGCCCCTGCCCGAGCGTGCCGTTGGCCTCGCCGCGCATGATTTCGCGCAGCTCTTTTGCGCGCCGGAGGTGGTGCTGACCCATGCCGGGAAAGCGGAAGGCACGCCGACGGTGCCCTCGCGCTGGCTGGTGCGCCTTGACACCGTGATCGAAGGCGCGGGCGGTGCCGAACATCTGCGCCAACCCATGTGGATGCAGTGGCACTCAGCGCTCGACGCGCCGGAGGGACCGCCGCGGCCACTGGCGCCGCCAGAGCCGAGGCCGCCCGTCGCGGCGCGCCCGAGACAGCTGTCGGTGACCCGTATCGAGCGCTGGATGCGCGACCCCTACGATATCTATGCCCGCCATATCCTTGGCCTGCGGCCCCTCGATGCCATCGATGCGGCCTTAGGACCGGCCCAGTTCGGCCAATATATCCACCACGCCCTGCACGAATTCGTCAGCGAGGTAAGCGGCCCCCTGCCCGCCGATGCGGCCACACGCCTGCTCGAGATCGGCCGGCGCGCCATGGCCGAGGCGGAGGCCTATCCCGGGCTTTGGGCGTTCCTCTGGCCGCGCTTCGAGCGTATTGCCGACTGGTTCCTGGCCCAGGAAAGCGAGCGCCGGGCGGCGGGCCTGAGCAGCCACACGGAAATCAGCGGCCACCTTGAGCTGGCCACGGCAGAGCCCTTTACCGTCAGTGCCATTGCCGACCGCATCGACATCGATACGGCTGGCAGGGCGCATATCATCGACTACAAGACCGGCGGCGTGCCGAGCGAGACCGAGGTCGTCGCGGGCTTCGCGCCACAATTGCCGCTGGAGGCCGCGATCGCCCTGGCCGGCGGCTTTCCCGGCCTCAGTGTCGGCGACCTCGCCCCGCTCTCCTATTGGCGGCTCGGCAGCGGCCGCGATGCCGGCGAAATCCGCAGCCTCAAGAGCGACGCGTCGGAGCTTGCGGCACAAGCACTGGCCGGTCTTGCCGAGCTGGTCGCCGCCTTCGACCGCGACGAGACGCCTTATGTGGCGCGGCCGACACCGGCGGCAGCACCGCGCTACAGCGACTACGAGCATCTGGCCAGGGTCGGCGAATGGTCGGCCGTCGAGCGCGAGAGCTGGCCATGAGCGAAAGCATCGCCCGCGCCGACGCCGCCCAGCGCACCGCCTCCGATCCCGCCGCCTCGGTCTGGGTCGCGGCCTCGGCCGGCACCGGCAAGACCAAGGTGCTCACCGACCGCGTGCTGCGCCTGATGCTCGGCGGCGCCGAGGCGGCGACCCCACCCAATCGCATCCTCTGCCTCACTTTCACCAAGGCCGCTGCCGCGACAATGGCGAATCGCCTTACCGAGAGCCTCCTCGAATGGGCCATTGTGCCGGCGAACGAGCTTGAGAAGAAACTGCGGCACCTAATAGGCGCCACACCGACGCCCGAGGTGATAGAGCGCGCCCGGCGCCTGCTGGCGGCCGTGCTGGAGACCCCGGGCGGCATGCGCATCCAGACCATCCACGCCTTTTGCCAGGCGCTGCTGGCACGCTTTCCCCTCGAGGCCGGCGTGCCGCCTCATTTCGAGGTGGTCGACGAGCGCTCGGCGGAAGAGCTGCTGGGCACGGCGCGCGAGGAGCTGATCGCGCGCATCGATCCGGACGGCGGCGACGCCATGGCCAGGGCGCTCGACGTGATCACGCGCAATGTGCACGAGACGCGCCTCGCCGATCTGCTCGCCGAGCTGACCCGCGAGCGTGGCCGCCTGGCGCGCCTGCGTCTTGCCCAGGGCGGGCTCGGCGGCCTGCTGGCGAGCCTGCGCAGGCGCCTCGGCCTGGAACTCGGCGAGACGCCCGAGAGCCTGCTCGCCGGGGCCTGCGCGGACGGCGCCTTCGATCGCGAGGCCCTGCGAGCCGCCGCTGCGGCTCTCGGCGAAGGCTCGGCCACGGATGCCGAGCGTGGCGGGATTATCGCCACCTGGCTGGCGCTTGCCGACGCCGAGGCGCGATACACACAGTTGTCCGACTATCGGTCGGCTTTCTTCACCAAGAGCGGAAACCTGAGGGCGAAGCTTCTCACCCAGAAAGTGGACACCGCCGCCGAGGAGCCGTTGATGGCGGAAGCAGAGCGCTTGCTGGCGCTCGACGCGCGCGTGCGCAGCGCTACCGTGGCCGAGACGACGGAGGCCATCCTGACCTTCGCCAGCGCCCTGCTCGAAGCCTATGACGGGCACAAGCGGGCGCATAACTGGCTGGATTACGACGATCTGGTTCTGCGCGCGCGGGCGCTGCTGGCGGCGGGCTCCGGCCGCGCCGCCTGGGTGCTCTACAAGCTCGACGGCGGCCTCGACCATATCCTGGTCGACGAGGCCCAGGACACCAATCCGGACCAGTGGGCCGTGGTCGAGGCCCTGGCGGAAGAGTTCTTCGCCGGCGCCGGGGCGCGCGAGGTGCCACGCACCATCTTCGGTGTCGGCGACGCCAAGCAGTCGATCTACGGCTTCCAACGCGCCGATCCGAGAATTTTCGCCGGCGTTCGCGAGGACTTTCGCGCCCGCGTCCAGGGCGCGGAGCGCGATTGGCAACAGGTGCCCCTCGATATCTCGTTCCGCTCGACCACCGCCGTGCTCGACGCGGTGGATGCTGTCTTCGAGGACGAAGCGGCGCGCGACGGCCTGCTGTTCGGCGAGGACGGCATCGCGCACGAATCGGCGCGCCTCGGCCAGGCCGGGCTGATCGAGCTCTGGGCGCCGGTCGAGGCCGAGCCCGAGGATGCGCCAGTGCCCTGGAAGCCGCCCGTGGAGCGCGGTAAGGCGGAAAGCCCGCAAGGCCGCTTCGCCGATATCCTGGCCCGGCGCATTGCCGAGATGTGCACCGGTGGTGAGAGGCTGGAATCCCATGACCGGGCCATCGCGCCCGGCGACATCATGGTGCTGGTGCGCCGGCGCAACGCCTTCATGGATGAGCTGGTACGCCGGCTCAAGGAACGCGACGTGCCGGTTGCCGGCATCGACCGGCTGGTGCTGACCGATCACATCGCGGTGATGGACCTGTTGTCGCTGGGCCGTTTCCTGCTGTTGCCCGATGACGACCTCAGCCTGGCCGAGACCCTGAAAAGCCCGATGTTCGGGCTCGACGACGATGATCTGTTCTCGCTCGCCTATGGCCGCGGCGAACGCAGCCTGTGGCGAGTGCTGCAAGGGCGCCGGAACCTCAAGGCCGGTTGGGGCGTTGCCGTGCATACCTTGTCGAACCTCTTGGCCAAGGCCGATCAGGTGACGCCCTATGAGCTATTCGCCGAAGCCCTGAGCCGAAACCATGGCCGCCGGGCCGTTCTCGCCCGCCTCGGGCCTGAGGCGATAGATCCCCTCGACGAGCTGCTGGCCCAGGCCTTGGCCTATGAGCGGGCGCATCTGCCGAGCCTGCAGGGCTTTCTGCATTGGCTCGATGCCGGCGACGTGGTGGTCAAGCGCGACCTCGACGTGGGCGGCGGCGGCGCCGTCAGGGTGATGACCGTGCATGGTGCCAAGGGCCTGGAGGCGCCGGTCGTTTTCCTGCCCGACAGCCTGCAGGTGCCCGGCCACCCGCCCATGCTGGCCTGGGATCCCGGCGGCGAAGGCGTGCTCTGGCCGCCGTCGGCGGCGCAGCGGGATCCGGTGTCCGAGGCCTGGATCGACGAGACCAAGCGCCGCGACTTGGAGGAATATCGCCGCCTGCTATACGTCGCCATGACCCGCGCCGAGGACAGACTCTACGTTTGCGGCTGGCGTGGCCGCCGCAAGGCGCCCGACGACTGCTGGTATCATCTGGTGCGCGCCGGACTAGAAGAGTTGACCGATCCGATCGGCGGCGGCGCACCCGGCACGCCGATCCTGCGCCATCAGGTCAACCAAGCCGAAAATCCCGATAAGGTCTCGCGGCCGAGCGACGAGCCGCAGGCCACGCAAGCGCCGGACTGGACGCGCTATCCGCCACCGCCGGAGCCGACACCGCCGGTGCCGCTGGTGCCGTCGGCGATGCTGGCGGAGGAGCCACCCGCCCGTTCGCCGCTGGCGCCGGAAGCCGGCGCGGCGGCGGAGCGTGGGCGCCTGATCCACCGCCTGCTGCAAAGCCTGCCCGACCTGGCGCCGCCGGAGCGGGCCGAGGCCTGCCGGCGCTTTCTCGCCCGGCCCGGTCTGGCATTGACCCCGGCAGCCCGCGAGGAGATCGCGAGCGCCGCGCTTGCGGTCATGGAAAGCACGGATTTCGCGCCGGTTTTCGCGCCCGGCAGCCACGCCGAGGTGCCCATTGCCGGCGCCCTGCCGGATAGCGGCGCGATTCTGTCGGGCCAGATCGACCGGCTTGCCGTGACCGACGGCACTGTCCTCGCGGTCGACTACAAGACCGGCCGCGGTGTGCCCGCCGAGGCGGCCGACATCCCCGCCCCCTATCTGCGCCAAATGGCCGCTTACAGGGCCGGTCTGCGCCTCATTTACCCCGATCACGCCGTGCGTTGCGCCTTGTTGTGGACCGAGCAGCCCGCCCTGATGGCGCTGCCCGACGCCTTGCTCGACGATCACGCGCCGGCTTGACGCGCCGCCGGACGGTACCTACATTTTCGCTTCGACAGCTGGGTTCAGGAGCATTTTTCATGGCCACCACGATCGTCTCGGACGCCACCTTCGAGCAGGATGTACTCAACGCCGAAACCCCCGTTATCGTGGATTTCTGGGCGGAATGGTGCGGCCCGTGCAAGCAGATCGCGCCGTTGCTCAAGGAGATATCGGACGAATACGGCGAGAAGTTGACCATCGCCAAGCTCAATATCGACGAGAATCCCCAGACCCCGACAAAATACCGGGTTCAGGGCATTCCCACCCTGCTGATTTTCAAGGGCGGCGAAGTGGCGGCCATGAAGGTCGGCTCCATGCCCAAGAGCACCCTGGACGCCTGGGTTCAGTCAAACATCTAATCGGGAAGCGTGCCGTTCTCGGCCAGCGCCTGGCCCACCAGATAGAGCGAGCCACAGACCAGAATGCGGGCGTTGGCCGGGCAGCTGGCCAATGCCTCGCTCAGGCTGCCGGCTGTCGTGCAGCCCGGTATCTCGCCGGGGCTGCGGCTGTTGGGTTGTCCCGGGATGGCGGTTGCCACCGCATGATCGGCGAGGCCGGCGAGCGGCCCAAGGAAAGCCTCGGGCGACTTGCTGTCGAGCATGCCGATGACCAGCGCCAGTGGCCGGCCGGCCCATGCCGTTCTGGCCTGGGCGGCGAGTGCCGCGCCGGCATCGGCATTGTGGCCACCATCGAGCCATAGCTCGCAACCGGGCGGCAGGCGCTCGACCAGGGCACCCGATTCGAGGCGCTGAAGACGACCGGGCCAGGTCGCACCGGCCAGATTCGGCTCGGCTATGCCCAGCAGCTCGAGACAGGCGATCGCCTGGCCCGCATTGGCGATCTGATGCGGGCCCACCAATGACGGTAGCGGCAGACGCAGTTCTCTCGCCTCGCTGCGATAGGTCATGCCGTCCGCATCGCTTTCGACCGACCAGTCGCGCCCTTCCAGGAACAGCTTCGCATCTCTTGCGGCGATAGCGTCCCAGGCTTGCGGCAGTTGCTTGGCGACTACGCAGGGCACGCCCGGGCGCATGATCGCCGCCTTTTCC
Organism: uncultured Rhodospirillaceae bacterium; assembly: GCA_964625645.1. Lineage (GTDB taxonomy): Bacteria > Pseudomonadota > Alphaproteobacteria > UBA7887 > UBA7887 > UBA7887. Next base: position 2,774 of record CAZVDW010000704.1, on the reverse strand, counting down.
GCCGCAATCCCGGCCAGGCTGTCGCCGAGGAACTGCTGATGGTCGAGGCCGATCGGCGTGATCGCCGTCAGCCGCGCTGCCTCCAGGACATTGGTGGCGTCGAGCCGGCCGCCGAGCCCGGTCTCGAGCAACAGCATGTCGGCGGGGCTGCGCCCGAAAGCCAGCATGGCCGCCGCCGTGGTGATCTCGAAAAAGGTGATGGGCGCGCCGGCATTCGCGGCTTCGCATTCGTCGAGCAGGGCGCTTAGGGCGTCGTCGTCGATCAGGCTGCCGGCAAGGCGGATGCGCTCGGCAAAGGCGACCAGATGGGGCGAGGTATAGACATGGACGCGCCGGCCCTCAGCCTCCAACGCCGCACGCAAAAAGGCGATCAGCGAGCCCTTGCCGTTGGTGCCGGCGACATGGACCGTCGGCGGCAGCTTGCGCTCCGGATGTCCGAGCGCCGCCAGGAGCCGCTCGATACGGCCGAGCGAGAGATCGATTCGCTTCGGATGAAGGCTCAGCAGGCGATCGAGGATCGCGTCACTTCTCGGCAAGGGGGGCGTCGTCTTCGTCGGGCTCGGGCGGCAGGATCTCGACTTCGGGCGCGCTTTCGCCGAGCTCCGGAATGGCCACGCTGCGCTCGACAAGATCGACCACCTCGGCGCCCGGCAGTGGTGCCATGAGCAGAGAGGTCAGGCGGATCAGGGTGTCGCGAATCTGGCGCCGGGGCACCACCGCGTCGACCATGCCGTGCTCGAGCAGATATTCGGACTTCTGAAAGCCCTCGGGCAGGCTCTGGTGCAGGGTGCTCTCGATGACCCGCGGCCCGGCAAAGCCGATCAAGGCGCCGGGCTCGGCAAGGGTGATGTCGCCGAGCATGGCGAAGGAGGCGGTCACCCCGCCCGTGGTCGGGTTGGTGAGCACGACGATATAGGGCAGGCCTGCCTCGCGCACCTCGTTGACGGCAATGGTGGTGCGCGGCATCTGCATCAAAGACAAAATGCCCTCCTGCATGCGCGCCCCGCCGGAGGCCGGAAAGACCACCAGCGGCGCCCGTTGCAGGACCGCGAGCTTGGCCGCGGCAACCAGCCCTTCGCCCACGGCCATGCCCAGGGAGCCGCCCATGAAGGCGAAATTGAAGGCGGCAGCCACCATCTGGCGGCCGCCCACCGCGCCATGCACCACGCTCACCGCATCCTGGTGGCCGCTTTTGGTCTGGGCGTCCTTGAGCCGGTCGGCATAGCGCTTGGTGTCGCGGAAACGCAAGGGATCGACCAGCACTTCCGGCAGGTCTATGGCGGTATAGGCGGCATCGTCGAAGAGAGCCGTGAAGCGCCCCTCGCTGCCGATCGCCATATGGTGCTCGCAATGAGGACAGACGAAGAGCTGCGATTCGAGGTCGCGGTGGAAGATCATCTGCTCGCAGGACGGACATTTGTCCCACAAATTGTCGGGCACGTTGCGGCGCGTCACCAGCGCCCGGATCTTCGGCCTGACGTAATTGTTGAGCCAGCTCATGCTTCGCTCCGCTTGTGGTTCACGCCCGGGCGCCGCGCACGCCGGCCGCCAGCGCCTCGACGAGTTTCATCACCGACCCGATGGCATCGCCGCCATCGCGCTCGGCAACAGCGATACGATCGACGAACGCCGATCCCACCACGGCCGCGTCGGCATGGCGTGCCACCGCCGCCGCCTGCTCCGGCGTCTTGATGCCGAAGCCGACCGCCACCGGCAGTTCCGTATGGCTCTTCAGCCGCGCCACCGCCGCTGCCACGGCAGCGTGATCGGCGGCCCCGGCGCCGGTAATCCCGGTGATCGAGACATAATACAGAAAGCCGCTGGTATTGCGCAGCACGGCCGGCAGGCGTTCGTCGTCCGTGGTCGGCGTCGCCAGGCGGATGAAGGACACGCCCTTGGCCAGCGCCGGCAGGCACAGCTCCTCGTCCTCCTCCGGCGGCAGGTCGACGATGATCAGGCCATCGACCCCGGCACCGAGCGCATCGTCAAGGAAGCGGTCGACGCCGTAGACGTAGATGGGATTGTAGTAGCCCATGAGGATGATCGGCGTGTCGGCGTCCCCGGCACGGAAGTCGCGCACCATCTCGAGGGTCTTGGCGAGGGTCTGACCTGCGGCGAGCGCGCGTTGGCCGGCAAGCTGGATGGCCGGGCCGTCGGCCATGGGGTCGGTAAACGGCATGCCGAGCTCGATGACGTCGGCCCCCGCGGCCGGCAGACGCTTGACCAGCGCCAGCCCACGCTCGGCGTCAGGATCGCCGGCCATGACGAAGGCCACGAGGCCGGCGCGGCCCTCTGCCGCCAGGGCCGCGAAGCGCTTCTCGATGCGGCTCACAGCACCACTCCCAGCTTCTCGGCCACCGCGAAGATGTCCTTGTCGCCACGGCCGCACATGTTCATCACCAGGATATGGTCGGATGGCAGCTCGGGCGCAAGCTTGACCACATGGGCCAGCGCATGCGCCGGCTCCAAGGCCGGAATGATGCCTTCGAGACGCGAACAGAGCTGGAAGGCGTCGAGCGCTTCGCCGTCGGTGACCGAGACATACTCGACCCGGCCCTGCTCGTGCAGCCAGGCATGCTCGGGCCCGATGCCGGGATAGTCGAGCCCGGCCGAGATCGAATGCGCGTCGGTGATCTGGCCGTCGCCGTCCTGCAGCAGATAGGTGCGGTTGCCGTGCAGTACACCGGGACGCCCGCCGGTGATGGAAGCGGCATGGCGCCCGGTTTCAATGCCGTCACCAGCGGCTTCCACGCCGATAATCTCGACGCCGTCGT
>CAZVDW010000703.1:0-2955 GCA_964625645.1 uncultured Rhodospirillaceae bacterium | reverse complement strand
GATGATGATGCGGATATTGACCGGGTTCTGAATGCCCAACCCCGAGCCGATCGGCGCCCCCAGCGGCATGATGGCGACGCAGCCGATCTCCTCCAGGCGCCTGGCCATGATCGGATCGTCGCTGCAATAGACCATGACCTTGAAGCCGTCGGCGATCAGCGTCTCGGCCGCCGACAGGGTCTCGGGCATGTTGGGATAGAGGGTCTGCTGGTCGCCCAGCACCTCGAGCTTGACCAGATTCCAGCCGCCCGCCTCGCGCGCCAGGCGCAGGGTGCGCAGCGCATCGTCCGCGGTGAAGCAGCCGGCGGTGTTGGGCAGATAGATGGTGCGCTTGGGATCGACGTAATCCATCAGCATCGGCGCGCCCGGATCGGTGACGTTGACGCGGCGCACCGCGACCGTGACCATCTCCGCGCCCGAGGCCTCGATGGCCGCCGCGGTTTCTTCCAGATCCTTGTATTTGCCGGTGCCGACGATGAGGCGCGAGCGCATGCGCTCGCCGCCGACGCTCCAGGAATCGTCGTCGGCGCCGCTCTCGGCCCGGGTCACGGCCGAGCCGCCACCGATGAAATGCACGATTTCCAGCGCGTCGCCGTCGCCAAGCTGCGTGTCATCGAAAACCGAGCGCCGCACCAGCTCGCGATTGCGCTCGACGGCAATCTTGCGCGGATCGAGCCCAAGCTCGGCCAACAAGCCGCTGACGGTGAGCGGTGCCTCAAGTTCGCGGCCTTCGCCGTTGACGGTAATCTGCATCGACTCCTCTTAACGCTTTGGCCGGCTTCGGCGCGGCGGGGCGGAGTATGAAATGCCGGCCGCGATGCTTCAAGCCCAGCCCCCATCAACAGCCATTGCCTATCCGGGCAGCGGCCATGATATAACGGCGTAGGCCAGCGCCGATAGCGGTGGTTTGCCCGACTTGACCACCTGCAGGCGCGAATCGCCATGGCCCGTTCCATCCTCGTCCTCAACGGCCCCAATCTCAATCTGCTGGGTACCCGCCAGCCTGAGATCTACGGCCATGACACCCTCGCCGATGTCGAGGCGCTGTGCCGCGGCGCCGCGGCAGAGCTCGGCCTGTCCATCGATTTTCGCCAAAGCAACAGCGAGGGCGAGCTGATCGGCTGGATCCACGAGGCGCGCACGACCCATGACGGCGTGCTCATCAATGCCGCCGGCTATACCCACACCTCGGTGGCGATCGCCGATGCGCTGGTGGCGATCTCGCTGCCCGCGGTCGAGATCCACATGTCGAATATCCACGCCCGCGAGCCGTTCCGCAGCCACTCGACGATCTCGCCCGTCGCCAAGGGCATGATCTGCGGCTTCGGCAGCGACAGCTACCGCCTTGGCCTGATCGCCCTTGCGCGCCTCCTCAGCACAGAGCCCCAAGCATGACCGACGCCCTGAAAGTCGACGCCGACCTTATCCGCGAGCTTGCCAAGCTGCTCGAAGAGACCGGCTTGAGCGAGATCGAAATCGGCGAGGGCCCGCAGCACCTGCGTATCGCCAGGGAAGTCGTCGGCGCCTCGCCCGCGGCGGCGCCGGCGCCGGTGCCGTCCCTGGTGCCTGCGCCGGATATCGCGGCGGTGGCCGCTGACGGGGACAGCGGCGAGATCGATGCCTCCCACCCCGGCGCGGTGACTTCCCCCATGGTGGGCACGCTCTACGTGGCGGCGGATCCGGGCTCGCCGCCCTTCATCACGCCGGGCGACGAGGTCGCGGAAGGCGATACCTTGTTCATCATCGAGGCCATGAAGACCATGAACCCGGTCCGCGCGCCGCGCGCCGGCACGGTCAAACGCGTTCTCGCCAACAACGAGACCCCGGTCGAGTTCGGCGAGGTGCTGGCAATCATCGAGTAGAGCATGTTCGACAAGGTTCTCATCGCCAATCGCGGCGAGATCGCGATGCGCATCCATCGCGCCTGCCGCGAGATGGGTATCCGCACCGTGGCCGTGCACTCGACCGCCGACGCCGAAGCCATGCATGTGCGGCTGGCCGACGAATCGGTCTGCATCGGCCCGCCGCCGGCCAAAGCGAGCTATCTCAATATTCCCTCCATCATCGCCGCCGCCGAGGTGACCGGCGCCGACGCCATCCATCCCGGCTACGGCTTTTTGTCGGAAAACGCGCATTTCGCCGAGATCGTCGGCGAGCATGGCGTCACCTTCATCGGCCCCAACCCGGACCACATCCGCCTGATGGGCGACAAGGTGGCGGCGCGCGCTTCTCTGTCGCGCCTCGGCGTGCCCATGGTGCCGGGCTCCGACGGCGCGATCACCGATACCGAGACGGCGCTCGCGGTCGCCGAGGAGATCGGCTACCCGGTGCTGGTCAAGGCCTCGGCCGGTGGCGGCGGGCGTGGCATGAAGGTCGCGGACGGCCCCGAGGCCTTGCCGACAGCCCTCGACCTGGCGGCCCGCGAGGCGCATGAGGCCTTTGGCAACGGCGAGGTCTTTATCGAGAAGTACCTGCTCGGCCCGCGCCATATCGAAATCCAGATCATGGCCGACAGCCACGGCTCGGTGCTGCATTTCGGCGAGCGCGACTGCTCCCTGCAACGGCGCCACCAGAAACTGGTGGAGGAGGCGCCCTCGCCCGCGCTCAATGCCGAGATGCGGGCGGATATCGGCCAGCGCGCCGTCGATGCGGTCAAGGCGATCGGCTATCTCGGCGCCGGCACGCTGGAATTTCTCTACCAGGACGAGGCCTTCTTTTTCATCGAGATGAACACGCGCCTGCAGGTCGAGCACCCGGTGACCGAGATGATCACCGGCATCGACGTGGTGCGCGAGCAGATCCGCGTCGCCGCCGGGGCACCGCTGAGCGTCAGCCAGGACGAAGTGAGCTTTCAAGGTCACGCCATCGAGTGCCGCATCACCGCCGAAGACCCGGAAACGCTAATACCGAGCCCCGGCCGGGTCACTGACTACCACCCGCCGGGCGGCCTCGGCG
>CAZVDW010000702.1:0-2876 GCA_964625645.1 uncultured Rhodospirillaceae bacterium | reverse complement strand
GGTCCAGTGGTGCATCGCCAAAGCCGGTGTCTCCTACAATGAGCGCGTCCGCGGCCTTGGCCTAGTTGTCCAGGCGCTGAAATATGCCGCCAGCGGCAGCGGCTTCCTCAGCCTACCCTCAGCACCGCTCGTGGCTTTCGTGAAGACGCGGCCCGAGCTTACTACACCGGACGTGCAGATGCATATCGTGCCCTATGCCGTAAAGAATCCCAAGCGACGCAAGCTGCACAGCTTTGCCGGCATGACTATAGCGAGCTATCAGTTGCGTCCAGAAAGCCTTGGTTCAACCCATATCCGGTCGGCAGATCCCGCGATGCAACCGGCAATTCGCTTCAACTTCCTAGCCGATCCGGTCGACCGCAAGACGACGGTCGAGACCGTCAGAATCGCCCGCCGCCTAGTCGCCGCACCACCCATGGACGCCTTCCGTGGCGCGGAATACTCGCCCGGCGCAGAAGTCGATACAGATGACGCAATCGAGGCCTGGATCCGCGAGAACTCCGAGACCTCCTACCACCCCATCGGCAGTTGTCGAATGGGTCCGGACGCGGTTGTCAACGAACGCTTGCAAGTGCACGGCATAAAAGGCTTACGCGTGGCCGACGCTTCGATTTTTCCTACCATGCCCTCGGGCAACACTAACGCGACCGCCATCATGGTCGGTGAGAAAGCGGCGGACTTGATCCGAGAAACGACTTAGGCTCCAGCCAACGACCGATGATGTGACCGAGGATGACCATGCGCGCGACAACCTGCGGCGGCAAAATGGCCAAGATCGCGGCTTTTGAGACTAACCTTTACCGTATTCCGTTGCCGACACCCGTGCGAGCGGCCAGCACGGGCATCATGAGCGACTTCGACATGGTCATGGTTCGTCTGACCGATGACGATGGCGTCGAAGGCACAGGCTATACCGCCGTGATGCTGGGGCAAGGGACATCCATCGCCACCATGATCGACACGGTTTACGGCGACATCGTCAGTGAAGGCGATCCGCGCGCGATTGAAGGACTTTGGGCCAAGATGTGGAAGCGCCAGCACTATGCTGGACGCGGCGCGCCGGCCAGCTTCGCCATCGCGGCGATCGATACGGCGCTTTGGGACTTGCGCGCCCGCGCTTTTGACGAGCCTCTCTGGCGCCTGCTCGGCGGCCACGATCCTGCGGTGCGCGCTTATGCCGGCAATATGGACCTCAATTTCCCGCTGGAGAAGGTCGTTGAAGGTGCCTGCCGCAGCGAAGCGGCAGGATTCCGATCTGTCAAGACGCGCCTGGGCAAGCCGACCTTGAAAGAGGACTTGGCGCGCATCACCGCCGTGCGCGAAGCGCTCGATCCCGACACGGAACTCATGGCGGATGCCAACGAGGCCTGGCGGCCGGACCAGGCGTTGCGGGCCTTGCGGGCACTGCGCCCCTTGGATCTGGTATGGGTGGAGGAGCCTATCACCCCTGACGATTTTTCCGGCTATGCGCATTTGCGCGCCCATGGCGGTGTGCCGCTGTCGGCCGGCGAGAACTTGCACACGCTCGCCGAGTTTGCCCAACTCATCGGCGCCCGCGGCATCGACTTTCCCGAGCCCGACCTGACCACCTGCGGCGGCATCACCCCGTGGATGAAGGTCGCGCATCTGGCCGAGGCGAATGCCCTGCCGGTAACCTCCCACGGCGCCCACGATATTCACGTGCACCTGCTCGCGGCAGTGCCCAACGCGGCCTATCTCGAAGTGCACGGCTGGGGCCTCGATGCCTATATGGCCGATCCGCTGGAGATGCGCGATGGACTGGCAATCGCGCCTGAACGTCCGGGACACGGCATCACCTGGAATTGGGACGCACTGTCTGCCCACCGGGTGTGACCCGCTGCCAGATGCCTTCCGATGTGGAGGCGAGCTTGTCTCCCGCAGTCAGGTCCGATCGATGCTGGGCACAGGAAACTCGTGTTCAGCGAGGCCGTCGCGGAGATGTAGTCGGCCGCCCAGGCTGCAAGAATTGTCGCGCAGGGTGTCGGCGAAGGCCGGCACGCCAAGTCCGGCAAGTGCACCGACCAGCGCGATTGTGCGGCTGCCCTAGGCGCCAGCTATGAAGAAATCAGCTTTACCCGGCGCGACGGTCGTTACGCCCATGGTCGGGCAGGTCGCAAAAAATACGATCCGGGCCGAGCTGCCCGAAATCACTGATCCCCGCTCAATAGTTCTTCAGGCCGGGTAGCCGGCACTCGCCGCTAGTCCAGGTCTGCTTGACGCGGCATTGCGCGTTCAGGTGGACGACCACCGAGCCCGTGCACGATTCGAGATCCACCCACGCCTTGACGCCACCGACGGCCCCGCCGCGCGTGGTACGGCTGGCCCCGCCCTGCTCGGGCACATAGGTGATGCCGGCGATGTCGGTCTCGGCAATCCCCAACCCGGCGAGCCGCTCGGCCACGGTGTCCTCGCACTTGTCGTAACGCCCGCCCGCGAATGCCGAGGGGCCGGCCAGCACAACGCCCAGCACGACCGTCGCGGCGATGACAGGGTGGATCATGAAAACCTCGCGATTCACGCCGGGCCGAGCGCGGCGACCGAAAAGATCACGGAAAAGGCTCGGCAGTAGATGACCACGCTGTGGAAACTCGCGGCATTGGAATCGGCGGGTAGCTCGTAGTTCTGGCTCCCGACATTGCCCTTCAGGGCGCCGAGATCGCGGTAGCCCTGGTGGACCTCGTCGCCATCGCTCGGATCGGCGTGGGCGGACACCAAGACCCGCAGGTCGGGGCCGTTGGTCACCTCCAGGCTCTCCAGTCGAAGGACGTGTTGCCCGTTGGCAAGCCGGTAGAGGGTCGCCTTTCCCGAACCCTTGTGGATGCTATCGGCGTCCTTGAACGAACCGGTGGCCAGCT
>CAZVDW010000701.1:0-6300 GCA_964625645.1 uncultured Rhodospirillaceae bacterium | reverse complement strand
GGAATAACGTGCCGAGCGGCAGCGCAAGCTTTTCGTCGGGCGGCTCGGAGAAACGCGCCACGGCGCCAACCGGCTCGCGGGTCGCCACACCGACGAATTCCTCGAAAGGATTGCCGTTGGCCAGCGAGCGCATAGTGAAGTGGAAATTGTCGCCGCTTTTCGATTCGAACGAGGAAAAGCTGAACTCGTTCTCAAGCTCGGGGCCTTCGCGGCTGGTGAAGCTCATCTTCACTTTCTGGTTGACGGTCCAGCCATCGCAGGCGTCCGCCCATTCCAGCACCATGCGCCCGCTCAGCGCTGTGATGTCGCTCGAGCCGCGCACCGTCACCAGCTCGATCTCGTAGAGCGCACGATGGGGGCTCAGCTCGGCGGCATCGACGCCGGCCGCCCAGCCCAGCGCCACTGCCAGCGCACCCGTTAAGCCTCTGCCGACTGCGCTCATTGTGTCATCGCCCTGGGAAATACCGGGAGGGGCCGAAGAGCCCGTCCAGGCACAACTATAAAGCCGGCGCGCCAACAACAAAAGGGCCCTGAAGCCGACCGCGACGCAGCGATTGAGGCTGGAACGGAAGCGCGCGCGCGCCTATGCTCGAAGCGTCTTCGAATGTGGAGGGAGCGATGACGGGAGAGGTCGAGGCACGGCTCGCGGAACTGGGCATCGAATTGCCCGAGCCGGCGACACCGGCGGCCAACTACGTGCCGTTCGTGGTCAGCGGCAATCAGGTTTTCATCGCCGGGCAGATCCCGTTCTGGAACGGCGAGATCAAGTTTCGCGGCGTGGTCGGCGCGGACTACGACGTCGAGGAAGCCCAGCAGGCGGCGCGCACCTGCGCGCTGAACCTGTTGGCCCAGCTCAAGGTCGCCTGCAACGGCAACCTCGACCGGGTGCGCCGTTGCGTCAAGCTCGGCGTCTTCGTCAATTGCCCGGCCGGCTACGACCGCCAGCCGGAGATCGCCAACGGCGCCTCGGACCTCATGGTCGAGGTGTTCGGCGATGCCGGGCGCCATGCGCGCTTTGCCGTCGGCGCCGGCTCGCTGCCGCGCAATGTCGCCGTCGAGGTCGACGGCATTTTCGAGATCGGCTGAGGAACAGTGTCATGAGCCCCAACGAAGCCCCGCGTAATCTCTCCCTCGACGAGATGGACAAGCAGTCGCTGCTGCATCCCTATACCTCGATCGTCGATCACCAGGAGAGCGGCTCGGTCGTGGTGGCCGGCGGCAGCGGCGCCCGCGTGTGCGACATGGAGGGCCGGGAATATCTCGACGCCATGGGCGGGCTGTGGTGCGTCAATATCGGCTATGGCCGCCAGGAGATGGCCGACGCCATCGCCGAACAGGCCGGCAAGCTGGCCTATTACCACCTCTTTTTCGCCATGGCCCAGGAGCCCGCCATCCGCCTCGCCGACAAGGTGCTGAGCGTGATGCCCGAGCATATGAGCAAGGTGTTCTTCTGCAATTCGGGCTCGGAAGCCAACGACACACAAGTTAAGATCGTCTGGTATTACAATAACTTGCGCGGAAGACCCGAGAAGAAGAAGCTCATCTCGCGCCAGGGCGCCTATCACGGCGTGACGGTCGCCGCGGCGAGCCTGACGGGCCTGCCGCCGATCCACAAATCGTTCAACCTGCCCCTGCCCGGCTTCCTGCATACCTCTTCGCCGCACGCCTACTGGAACAAGCCGGAAGGTATGAGCGAGCCCGACTTCTCGGCCAAGCTGGCCCAGGACCTGGACGATCTCATCGAGCGCGAGGGCCCGGACACGGTCGCCGCCTTCATCGCCGAGCCGGTGATGGGCGCGGGCGGCGTGATCGTGCCGCCGGAAGGCTATTTCGAGGCCATCCAGGCGGTTCTGCGCAGGCACGACGTGCTGTTCATCGCCGACGAGGTGATCTGTGGCTTCGGCCGCCTCGGCACCTGGTTCGGCAGCGACTATTTCAAGCTCGAGCCCGACATGATTTCGATCGCCAAGGGTCTGACCAGCGCCTATGTGCCGATGTCCGCGGCGGTGATCTCGGAGAAGGTCTGGGACGTGCTCAAGGAAGGCTCGCCGGAGATCGGCCCCTTCGCCCATGGCTACACCTATGGCGGCCACCCCATCGCGGCGGCGGCTGGCCTCAAGACCATCGAGATCATGCAACGCGAGGACCTGGTCGGTGCCGCGGCGAAGGTCGCGCCCGTCTTCCAGAGCCGCCTGCGCGAGGCTTTCGCCGACCATCCGCTGGTCGGCGAGGTGCGCGGCGCCGGGTTGCTGGCGGCGATCGAGCTGGTCAAGGACAAGAGTGCCAAGACGCCGTTCGATCTGACGTCGAAGATCGGCCCGCGCCTCGCCGCAAAGCTGATGCAAGAGGGCATGATCAATCGCGGCGTGGTCAACAGCGTCTGTTTCTCGCCGCCCTTGGTGATCACGGAAGCGGACGTGGACGAGATGGTGGCGAAGTTCGACCGCGCGCTGAGCGCCACGGCGGCCGAGCTGACCGCGAACGGAGAATGGTCGGCGCCGTGAGCGCGCCGCGCTCCCGGTGAGCGAGGGCGGGCGCTACACCGCGCGCGCGGTCTCGGGCATCGACGAGATCGCCGCCGCCGATTGGGATCGCCTCGCCGGCACGGCCAACCCTTTTCTCTCCTACGCTTTCCTCAGCGCATTGGAGGACAGCGGCTGCTGTGCCGCCGAGACCGGCTGGCTGCCCCGCCACGTGGTGGTGGAGGACGAGGCCGGCAAAACGGTCGGTGCCATGCCGGCCTATCTCAAGACCCATTCCCATGGCGAATATGTTTTCGACCATGGCTGGGCGGATGCCTATGAGCGCGCCGGCGGGCGCTATTATCCGAAGCTGCAGGCCTCGGTCCCCTTCACCCCCGCAACGGGACCGCGGCTGCTGACGGAACCCGGCCCCGACGCCGAGCGGGTGCGCAACGTGGTGCTGCGGGCCGCGGTACAGATGACGGCACAGCTCAAGGCGTCGTCCCTGCACATCACCTATCCGACGGAGGCCGAGTGGCGGCAGATGGGCGAGGCCGGCCTCTTGCTGCGCACCGGCGAGCAGTTCCATTGGCGGAACCAGGATTTCGCCGACTTCGACGAATTCCTGGCCACCCTGACTGCCCGCAAACGCAAGATGATCCGCAAGGAGCGGGCACGGGCGGTGGCCAACGGCATCGATATTCGCGTCTTCAGCGGCGGCGAGCTGACCTCCGCCCATTGGGATTCGTTTCACGCCTTCTACCTGGACACCGGCAGCCGCAAATGGGGCTCGCCCTACCTCAATCGAGCCTTTTTCGAGTTGCTGCACGAGCGTATGGCCAACCGCGTCGCGCTGGTCATGTGCGAACGCGCCGGGCGTTGGATCGCGGGGGCATTGAACCTGATCGGTGACGACACCCTGTTCGGCCGCAACTGGGGCTGCCTGGAAGATCATGATTGCCTGCATTTCGAGGCCTGCTACTACCAGGCCATCGATTTTGCCATCGCCCGCGGGTTAGACTGGGTGGAGGCCGGCGCGCAGGGACCGCACAAGATCCACCGTGGCTACTTACCGCGGCGGACCTACAGCGCTCACTGGATCGCCGATCCGGCCTTGCGCAAGGCCATCGCCGATTATCTCGAGCGCGAGCGCGAACAGGTCGATTGGGAGATAGCACAAGTGGGCCGCGAATATTCGCCTTATCGAAAAAATGAAGAATTATAACTTAATAATTTGAAAACATGGCATTATCAGAAATCGTAACGGCCGAAAGCGAAGCTGCAGGATCATCGGTCTTTGCCGAGCAGATACGCTTGTTGTCGGCGAGCTCGGTGGTCGGCGCGGTTATGGCGATGGTCGGCTGTATCGCCCTGGCGGCGGTCAATTACGGCCACGCTCCGACCCGGCAAACGGCGCTTTGGATCGCCGGCATGCTGCTGATATCCCTTGCCAGGGTGGCTCTTCACGGCATCATCCGCAAGCGTGGCGTGACTGCCGGGAACCAGAACTTTTGGGCCACATGGCTGGTCGCCGGCTGCGCCGCTACGGGCATCGGATTCGGCATCGCCGTGTTCCTGTTCATGGCGAACGGCAGCCCGGAACAGCAACTGCTGACGGGGCTGGTGATAATCGCCTACTCGGTCGGCAGCATCGTTACGCTGAGCCCCCTGCTGATCGCTTTTGCAGCCTTTGCAAGCCCGATCTGGCTCGCCTGGGGGGCCTACTATTTGACCGGCGGCAACGCGATGGGCCCGACCGTCCTCATCATGACCGTGCTTCTGCTCGGCTTCCTCGTGGTCTCGGCAAGGCGCACAAACGCAAATCTCGTGCGCGGCCTGGTCCTGACTCAGGAAAACCGGGACCTGATCGCAAGCCTGCGCGCCAGCGAGGAGCACGCCCACCGCCTGATGCACGATGCCGCCGAGATGCTGCTGGTAAGTGACATGGACGGCAATATCGTCGAAGCGAACCATCTGAGCTGCGAGGCGCTGGGCTACTGCCGCGAGGAATTGCTGACCCTCACCGTCGCCCACGTGGACAAGGGCTATGATCCGGGATCCGACGTCTGGAAGAGTGTGGCGTCAGGCAACAGCGTCACCGTCGAAAGCGTGATCGTGCGCAAGGACGGCAGCGCGTTCCCCGCCGAATTGCACATCGGCCGCATCGATCTGGCGGGCACGCCGCACATCTCCGCCTTGCTGCACGATATCACCGAGCACAAACGCGCCGAGGAGGAAACCCGCCGCGCCCTGGCCGCGGCCGAGGCAGCGAGCCGCGCCAAGACCCAGTTCCTCTCCGCCATGAGCCACGAGCTGCGAACGCCGCTAAACGCTATTCTGGGCTATTCCCAACTGCTCCTGATCGACGATGACGAGCCTCTCGGCGTCGAGCGCCGCGAACAGATCGAGCAGATCGAGCTCAGCGGCCGTCAGCTGCTGTCCCTGATCGGCGACCTGCTCGACCTGCCCAAGATCGAAAGCGGCGATTTGGCGATGGATATCGAGGCCGTCGATGTCGGCGAGGTCGTGCGCCAGGCCATCGAAACCACGGCACCGATGGCCCGCGACAGGGCAGTCACCCTGGCAGGGCTGGCGAACGACGCCACAGTGCCGATGGTCGAGGCCGACCGCAACCGCTTGCTGCAGGTGCTTCTCAACCTGCTGTCCAACGCCATCAAATACAATCGCCAAGGGGGCTCGGTGGCGGTCGCCTGCGCCACCACGGCCGAAGGGCTGGTGCGGCTTTCCGTCATGGACACGGGCACCGGCATCGCCCGCGAGCACTTCGAAAACCTGTTCCGGCCCTTCGACCGCCTGGGCGCCGAGGCCAGCGGCATCGAGGGCACCGGCATCGGCCTCTCGATCGCCCGCCGCCTGATCGAGCTCATGGGTGGCGAGATCGGCGTCGAAAGCGACGTCGGCAAAGGCTCGACGTTTTGGCTAGACCTGCCGCGCGCCGGATCCGCGCTCAGAGAGACCTGACAAAAGCGATCAACGCGTCACGATCGGCCTTGGCCATGGCGATCACCGCCTCCCGCGCGGCCTCTGCCTCGCCGCCGTGCCAGAGGATGGCCTCCATCAGGCCCTTGGCACGGCCGTCATGCAGGAATTGCCGGTGCAGACTGACGCGCTGCACCAGGCCGATTCCCCAAAACGGCGGCGTCCGCCATTCCCTGCCCGAGACTTCGAAATCGGGTCTGCCATCGGCGAGGCCCTCGCCCATGTCGTGCAGCAGCATGTCGCTGTAAGGATGTATCTCCCGACCGGCAAGCTGCCTAGATTCCACATCCAAGTGCGCCACCGATTTTGTTTTGTAGGATCTCGCTTGGCGTTTTGTAGCCGAGGCATTTTCTTGGCCGATTGTTGATCCGATCGATTGCGTCGGCAAGGGTTGCATCTGAGATCCTGCTCATGTCGATGCCTTTGGGCAGGTATTGGCGCAGCAGGCCGTTGCTGTTTTCGTTGGCGCCGCGCTGCCAGGCGGCGTAGGGGTCGGCGAAGTAGACGCTGATGCCGATGGCCTCTTCAATGGCCTGGAAACGGGAAAACTCCTTGCCGTTGTCGAGCGTCAGGGTGCGCCGCCAGGCTTGCGGCAGGGCGGCCAGGAGAGCGGCAAGGGCGGCGGCGGCGGGATCGGCATGTTTGCCTGCAAGCCTTTGTGCCTGGAGGTACCGGCTCTTGCGCTCGACCAGCGTGGCGACCGCGCCGCCGCCTTTGCCGGCCGCCACCAGGTCGCCTTCCCAGTCGCCGAAGCGGCGCCGGCTCTCGACGATCGCCGGGCGCTCGTGGATCGAGACCCGGCCGGGAATGAGACCGCGCCCGGCAGCGCCGCTGCCGC
>CAZVDW010000700.1:0-2699 GCA_964625645.1 uncultured Rhodospirillaceae bacterium | reverse complement strand
CGGCCACGATCTCTCGGCTGCAACGTCTGTGGATAGGCGGCGTTGGCTCGTCCGTCATCGGTCTGCGAGGCGATAAGGTCCGATGCCTCGACGACGGCGTATCGCACCGGCAGCTCACGGCCGTCAGGCAGCGTTGCCACGTCCGGACCGACCTCGCGGTGAGCGATTGGCTCCACAGTGGGTGCCGAATCAGTCTCTGGCGCCGGCAGTGACTGCCTCGGCTGTGAGACGGGCTCTCTGGTCCGGACAGCGTGTTCGCGGAAGTCACTCAGGACTTCCTCGGCATCAGGCCGGGAGTATCCAGCCTGTGCCATGCCGTCCAGGACCAGCTCGTCAAGCTCAGCCGCGCCAAAACCACGCCCAGCCGCCGCCTGACGAGCACCCTGAATGATGACCGCCGCCGCCTGCACGTCCGCCGGGCCGGTGCCTGTTTCCATGAGGGCGCGAAGCTGGGCTGGGGTGGTGCTGCGCATCGCTCCCGCAAGGCGCCGGCCGATATGCTCAACCGGCGCATCCGCGAAATCCTCGACGGTGTCGAAGGCGTCCAGCACTTCCTGCAAGCCCTCGGTCTGCAAGTCGGTCTCGCCGGTACCGAAGATCAAGCGCTCCTGCTCGGGCGTGAGATCGCCGAATTGCTCATCGTAGCGCTGTGTTGCCCGGTCCGCAGCTTCCGGATTGGTACTGTTGCGGGCGCGATCGAGCTTCCGGAACAAGCGCACCCGCTCCGCCGAACCAAGAGCCTTGAGCAGCTTGTCGTCGTCGCTCAGCTGCTTCTCATCGGACAGAGCCTGAACCTCCTCGCGGCTCATGCGGAACACGGGCTGTGGGCCGGCATGATCAACGATCTCGCCAGCAGCCGCTTGGCTTGGCCCATCCTGCCCGCGTACGGCTGGTAGAGTAGCCTCTAGCGTTTCGGCCGCTCCGGGTGCCGGCGAACCCTCCAAGCCCTCTCCAGCACGCAATATCGGCGATTGCGGCGGTGTCTCGACAACGCCTGCGGCTTCGATGGCCTCGACAGCGCTGCCCCGACCATCGTTGCCAGCCGAAAGACCGCCCTCTATGCTCGGCTCCAGGCGAGTCGCGGAAACGCTCGGGTTATTGCTCCGGCTGCCTGCAAGGGTACGGGCCCGATCTGACGGAGCGCCGCGGCCGCTTTCATCCAGCTGCGCTTCGGGCGCTGGTACAGGCTCCGGCTTGGGTGTGCCTTCCAACCGCGCCGCCACGGCTTCATCAATCAAGCGCTGGTATTCGTCCGTGTATTCGGTCGCAGCGGCTTCGCCGATGTTCTCGCGAAGCGCACCGGCCACGCTTTCCATTTGGCGCGTGCCAACACCGAACTGGGCGAAGTCTTCGCGTGCCTTGGCGATCCAGTCCGATACGGGGCCATCGCGGACCGCTTCCTCGACTGGTGCCGCCTCGGGAACTGGTGCCGGCTCAGCCGCCATCGGCTCGATGCTCACCTCATCGATCGGCCCGTCCCAGGCGGTGCCATCTTCGAGGTCGATGCGAACGCCGGTCTCTTCGTCTTCCAGCTCGTAGACCTCGGCTATACGCCCGCTCATCACCTCGGCGCCGGGCAGCGTCACGCGCACGTCGCGGCCGGGTTCCGGGGTATAGGCTTGGGGCTCTGGCGTGGGCGTGGCCTCGGCTTCGGTTTCGGGGGGCGGTTCTTGGAGGGGGATAGGTGGAGCGGCCGCGTCCTCGGGCGAGGCCGGCGGGATGGGCTCCGGCATCACGGGCCCTTCTGGCGCCGGTTCCGAGACCACGCCAGGATCGGTCGGCTGCGGCGGGCGCAGCACGTCCACAGCGGTCTCGCGCGCGACCTCGTCGGAGGCCCGCGCCTGCGCGTCGTCCATCTCGCGGCGGATGCGCGCCCGACGCTTGCCGGCAAAGGATTCCACCAAGGTCTGGGCAATAGCGCCAACGCCAGCACCAACGCCAGCCTCCGGCAAGATGCCTTCGGTGAGCGACTGGTCGGGGCTGTGGACCTCCTGCGCGATGGCGTTCTGCAGGAACGCCTGACCGCCTTCCTGGAAGCCCTCGATGGCGGCCGTCGCACCGATCCGAGCCACGACCTGGAGAAACTTGCCCACCAGCGGCAGCGGCACGTTGATCGACCGCATGATGACTGCGAGCGGTGCAGAATCGGTGAGACCGGGAACCAGGCCCATATTGGCGGCCTGCATGATCTGCTCCTCGGTCGTACCCGCCTCGACGGCGCGATCGACAGCCTCGCCAGCGCCCGCCATGGCGAAGGCGGTCCCGGCCACGGCGGGGTTGACCATATGCAACAGCGCACCGCCCGCGAGAGAGCCAACACCCTCGCCCAGCATGCGGCCGGGACTGTGCTCGTAGCCCGGTGCCGCGGGGATCAACTCGCGCCCGAACTCCGAAACCGTCTGCCCTGCCTCATAGAGCGGGTTGTCCTGGATGCTCTCTGCGGCCAACGGCGGCACGACGGGCGTGAAGTCCTCTACCGCATCGCCTTCGAGGATGTTTGACACGTTGGCGTTAAATGCCGCCGCAGAGGCTGGAGGAAGCTCGGTCAGCGCCCGCTTGCGCAGCGCGACGACTTGCTCGGGCGTCATGGTCGGGATGTTCGCAAGCTCGTCTTGCAGTGTCTGTGCCTCGGGCAGCCCGGATTGCGTCATGCCACCCGCGCCCGTCAGCGACAGCCCGCCGAGCTGGATCGCGCCCGG
>CAZVDW010000699.1:0-6755 GCA_964625645.1 uncultured Rhodospirillaceae bacterium | reverse complement strand
AGCAATCAATACGCACAGAAGCACGTAGATGAGACCGACCATGGAAGTCTTGGGGCGTGTTGACGTGACGGCATGAACCGTTTGCAAGTCTGTCACCTAATTAAGACCCTCATTCCTCAACAAGCCAAGATCGAACGCGATGCTGGCGAGTGAATCGAATTCGCTAACGACCACAGGCACGAAGCCGCCAGCGCCAAGGGAACCCAAGATTGTCTTATGCCCAGGCCGCGACAGCGTTAGGGACAGAAAGGCGTCCAGAATAGTTTGACGCTGTTTCTCTTGGATATCGGTCCGAATCGCCCAGACATAGTCAGGATAGGGAGGCGTCTCCCATAAGATTCGGACCTCCGCTTCGTTCAGTCTGCCGCTCGCGAGCATGGCGTCCACCACCTGAGCGTTGACCGCCGCAATATCTGCCTTTGCCTGACCAATCGACAAAGCGGAGAGATCGTGTGCCCCGGTATAGCTCACCGATTCGAAGAACGTCTCGGGCTCAATCCCCTCCTTTCGCAAGTAGTACCGCGGCATCAGGTGCCCAGAGGTCGAGAGCTTGGATCCAAACGCTAGACGGCGTCCTGCCAGTTCGGAGACACTGCTAGCTGGATCCCCAGCGGCAACAACGAAGTAGCTGGTAAATCTCGTATCGACGTCGCGCATCACAAGGGCGTCCGCCCCTGGCGATTCCCGCAACCTGAGAAAGGTTAGGCCGCCAAGCAGAGCGAGGTCAATTTCGCCTTGGGCGAACTTGGTTTCAAGGTCAGCATAAGACGATGGCACAACCAGTTGTGTTTCGAGCCCGACTTTTTTCACCAAGTATTCAATTAACGGCGAATAGAGCCGGCGAAGCTGAGCCTCGTCTTGATCCGGAAGAACGCCGATGCGCAATTCGCTCAGCGCGGATTCCCCTAGGTCCGGAATTTCGCGGGACGTCAGTCCCGCCACGATCACCCCGAAACAGACCATAAGGACAGCCGCGATGGCTATTACTCGACGAGTCCGTCCCATCCTCCACTCCATTGCCAAGCGCCCCTCGTCAATTGTGAAAACGTCCTACCGCAAATCATCATGTCGAGATGAATAGATCACCAGCCCAACCACGACCTTTCGCCGCAAGTTATTTACCTGAGTAAAAACGTAGGTCAAATTCCGAAACAATCGAGTCGAAATGGCAGAAGAAACAAACTCAGAGGCGATCGCACGAACCGCATCGGCCAGTTCGGAATTTCCGCAATCGGCTACCTCCAGTAGCTAATCTACCCAGTTGACGACTTTCGCTATAGTCTCCAGTCGCGCATTCCGCGCAGCCCGTGTTCGGCATCTGTGGCACGGTCTTGGCCCATCAAACCGGTTTCATCGCTCCGCATGAGGCTCTAGGCCATTCCCACCGGGGGTTTGCTGCGGCGGATGCCGTAGGCGGAGTGGACGACGAGGGCGCCGAGGATGATGCCGCCGCCGAGGAAGGTGGTCTGGCCGGGCACCTCGCCGACGCCGATCCAGACCCAGAGTGGTGAGATCACCACTTCGACGAGGGTCAGCAGGCCGACCTCGGCCGGGGTCAGCAGGGGTGCGCCGCGGGCGAACAGCAGGAAGCCGAGCGCCAGCTGGAAGACGCCCATGCCGGCGAGCAGGGCGAAATCCGTCGGGCTCGGCGAGGCGAGGGCGGCGAAGGGCAGGGCGGCGAGGGCGGCGAAGACACCGGCCAGGCCCATGGCCGGCACCATGTCCACATGCTTGGCGCGGCGCATCAGCACGATGGCGAGGCCGAAGCACAGCGCCACGCCGAGGGCCAGCAGGTCGCCGAGCCTGGCGGTTCCCGCGAAGGCCGCCTCGCGCGGCCCTAGCAGCATGACCAGCACGCCGCCGCTGGCCACGGCAAGCGCCATGACGGTGTGGATGCGCGGGCGCTCGCCAAGCAGCAGCCAGCCGAAGCTGGCCGCCACCAGGGGTGCCGCGCTCATCAGCACCAGCGCGTTTGCCACCAGGGTCAGGCTGATGGCCATGACGTAGAGGATGAAGGTGGCGGCGATCAGCGCGGCCACCACGACGCCCGAGATGCCGAGAGCGCGCACGGCCTGCGGGGCGCGGCTACGGTAACGCCAGAGCACGTAGGCGGTCATGGCCAGGGCCAGGAAGCTCGAGCGCCAGAACACGGCCGTCCATTCGGAGACATCGATGATGCGCAGCAGAATACCGCTCGTGCTCCAGCACAGCGTGGCCCCGAGCACGAAGGCCACGCCGTGGGTCTTGGCGCCGGCCGCGACGGCCAAAGAGGGATCTGATGCACTCATAACAAGTGGATATACTGGCAAGAATGAGCGGTTCGCAAACAAATAGCTTCGCCAGCTTCAATTCCGGCTTTTCCCGCCTCTTCCAGCCGGGGCGGCTGAGCCTCGGCCTGATGTTTCCCATCGAGGCCTATGGCCATGCCCATTGGGACATGCCGACCATGGAGGGCCAAGTGGAACTGGCGAAGCGCGCCGAGGCGCTCGGCTTCGCCGGCCTCTGGGTGCGCGATGTGCCCTTGCGCGATCCCAATTTCGGCGATGTCGGGCAGATCTACGATCCCTGGGTCTGGTTGGCCACCATCACGGCCGCCACCACCGAGATCGCGCTCGGCACGGGCAGCATCATTCTGCCGCTGCGCCACCCCTTTCACGTGGCCAAGGCGGCGGCCTCGATCGACTGCTTAAGCGGCGGCCGCCTGGTCATGGGCGTCGGCTCGGGCGACCGGCCGGTGGAATTCCCGGCCTTCGATATCTCCTTCCAGGATCGCGGCGAGATATTCCGCGAATCCATCGCCCTGATCCGCACCGCGCTGGGCGAGGAATATCCCGACATCCGCTCGGCCCTCGGCACGCTGCGCCATGCCGACGTCATTCCCAAGCCCCACGGCAGTGCCATAGCCATGCTGGTCACCGGCGGCAGCCAGCAGGAGCTCGATTGGACCGCCGAGCACAGCGACGGCTGGCTCACCTACGGCCAGCACCCGGCGCGCCAGCGCCTGGTCATCGAGCAATGGCGGGCGAAGCTGGCCGAGCGCTCACCCGACCAGCCCAAGCCTTTCGCCCAGGGCCTGCACGTGGACCTCGCCGAAGACCCGGAAGAGGCGCCGACCCTGATCCACAACGGCTACCGCCTCGGGCGGGCGCGGCTCGTCGAGCTTTTCGACTCCCTGCAGCACATCGGCGTCAACCACTGCCTGCTGAACTTCAAGTTCGCCCGCCGCCCGGCCGCGGAGATCATCGAGGAGATCGCCGCCGAGGTGCTGCCGCGTTTCAGTTCACCTTGAGGCAGAGGATCTCCGAGGTGCCGCCTTCCAGCGAGGTCAGCGGGAAGGGGTTGTTGGCGGCGCAGGCCTGGCCGTCGGCGGTGAAGCTGATGTCGCGCGTATAGGTGCCGCGCAGCGGTGTCGGATAGGCCACGAAGCGCTCCTCCGAGGGGATGAAGCGGTACATGTAGTCGGTCACGGTGCCGTTGAGCCAGATTTCCTGGGTCTCGGGGTGCACGCCGAGCGCATAAGGCCCCGGGCGATAGCCTGGGGCGAACTCGGGCAGGCGGTAGACCGTGGCGTCGAAGCCGTCTTCCGTGGGCGTGATGCGCGCCAGCTCGCCCTCGGCGAAACCTGCCACCCAGAGCACGCCGGCCTTGTCGAAATGCATGCGCCGTGGCCCGTGCATGGGCGCATCGAACTGTTGCACCTCGAGCGTATTCGGGTCGATGCGGCCGATCTTGTCGGCAAACAGACGCCCGTACCAGACCGAGCCGTCGCTGGGGTTGATATCGATGCCATAGGTCCAGGTGCCGCGCGAGCCGCCCAGCGGCCTGGCGGACGGCAGAGGAATGATGGTGCTCTCGCCCGTTACCGGGTCGAGGCGGCCGACATTGTCCGAGGCCGAATTGGTGAACCAGGCGATGCCCTTGGCATCGATGCGGATGGTATGGGGATAGCGGGCGCCGGCGATCTTGTGCGACGGCTCCCAGGCGTTGGTCATGGGATTGAAGACGCCGATCGAGTTGGTGGCGGTGTTGGTCACGTAATACTTGCCGTCATGGCCGAGCGCCATGGAATGGGGCATGTTGCGCGTGCCGGCGGAGAAGCTGCCGATCTCGCCATCCGCCGCGTGGTACTGATTGCCGTTGCCGAGCTGGGAGACGTATTCCGACTTGCCCGTCTTGGGATCGGTAACGGTGAAGTGGGACATCACCATATCGGCCGAATAGATGATGCCCGTCTCGGGGTGCACGATCGAATCATGCGGGTTGCCGCGGTCGAGGCGGTATTCGGTGATGACGGTGTCGCTCAGCGAGGGATCGAGCGGGAAGCTGGGCCGGACCGAGACCGGCGTGCCGTCGAAGCCCTGCGACAGGATCTCGGCGCGTTGGCGGCGCTGCCGGGCATTGTACTTGCCGCCCATGTAACGGTGCATGCGCTGAATCGTCGTCTCCCAGTAGGAGACGGGGCGCGCTCGCCGCGTATAGGCATTGCCCAACTGATGGCAGGACAGGCAATCGCGCTGGAACTGGCGGCGGCTGAAAAGATCGCCCTCGCCGGTCTCGAATTCCAGCCCGCCGAAGTGATAGGCCGAGGGCAGGCTGGCCGATATCTCGGCCTCGCCCGTCATGGCCTCCATGACCAGGCTCTCGGCTACCGAGCCATCGCCGGCCAGCTCGATCTTGATCTTCAGGTCCCGGTGATAGGGGGCTCGCAGGCGCACGCTCAGCCTGCCCTGCAATTCCGTCGCCAGTGCGAACTCGCCTTGCGGATTCGAGAACACGGTTTGCGAGATGCCGGAGGTGCTGTCGCTGACGCGGACCATGGCGCCGTGCACGGCGTTGCCGTCCGCATCCGAGATGGTGCCGGAGAACGTGCCTGCCATGGCCGGCGCCGCGAACACGACAAGCCCTGCGGCGTATGTCAGATCACGCAGTTTCATGGCGTCCCGTGCCGTTATTGCCGCCCGTCCTGGCACGGGAAGGCCGAGGCCAGCGCTTCGGCGACGATGTCGAAGGCGGGTTCGTTCTTCTCGCTGTCGCTGAGCGCCTCGAGACGCTCGTAAACGGGGGCGGCGACAAGCTCGCTGGGCGGCGCACGGCTCATCATGAGCGAGCGCGGCACGCAGATGCTCCGGCCCCCGAGTCCGGCGTCCGCGGCCGCCAGGATGAAGCCGCGGCAGAACATGCGGCCACGCACATCGTCGCCGCGACAGTCCTTGGCGAGATTGCCGGCGCTGACGAAGGGATGCTCGGTCGGGCGCGCGTTATAGGCCAGGGAGGCGCGCGCTTCCGCTTTGTTGAAGTCGAGGGCTGCGAAGCCGTCCTCGCCGAGCAGCGCGCGAAGCCCGGCGTCGCGCGCATTATGTGCCGCCAGCGCCTGCGTCAGCATCTGCTCGCGGTCGATCTCGCCCTTGCCTCGCGCTGCCAGAATCGCTTCGCGCTTCAAGTTGAAATCGGCAATGATGGCATCGAGCGCCTCTGCATCCGTGGTGCTGATGCCGCTCTCGATGGCCAGCGCCACGAGCTGCTCGCGCACCAGCACGCGAAATTCCCGGTCGCGGGCGAGGCTCGCATTTTCACGCGCCTCGAGCTCGCGGTCCATTTCCTCGATTTCGCACTCAAGGCGTCCGGTTATGCCGCGCCCGTCGCAGTCCTGGGCTTCCGCCTGGGCAACCGAGAAGATGGCCGCAAAGCTGCAAGCGGCGATCAGAGCTCGAACACTGATCCGCCGCTTTGCCATCGCCTAATGCAGGTCCTTCCAGACCTTGCGCTTGGTGGCGTAGAACAGGCCCGTCATGACCAGCACGAAGAGCATGACCTTGAGGCCCATGTTCTTGCGCCGCTCCATGTACGGCTCCGCTGCCCAGGCAAGGAAGGTGACGACGTCGCGCGCCTCCTGCTCGATCGAGGCCTCGGTGCCGTCGGCATATTCCACGTCGTCGCCCCACAAGGGCTGCGACATGGCGATCTGATGGCCGGGGAAGTAGGGGTTGTAGGCGAGGCCGACACCGATCTCCAAATCCTCCGGCGGCTCGTGATAGCCGGTCAGCAGCGCATAGATGTAGTTGGCGCCGTCGTGGCGGGCCTTGACCATGACCGAGAGATCCGGCGGCACGATGCCGAAATTCATCGCGGCAGCCGCCTTATCGTTGGCGTAAGGCGCGGGGAAAGTGTCCGTCGGCCGCGCCGTGCGCATGAGCAGATAGCCGTCGGCATCGAATATGTCGCCGTCCTCGTTGGGGCCGGCGGGGACCTCGAACTGCCCGGCAATCGCCTTGATCTGGTCCTCGTCGTAGCCGAGGCCGGCAAGGTCGCCGTAACGCAGGTACTTGGCGCCATGGCAGCCGGTGCAGACCGTCAGGAAGACCTGCAGGCCGCGCTGGGCCTCGGCGCGGTCGTAATGGCCGAAGATGCCGTTGAAGCTCCAATGCTCCTGGTGCGGATGCTCGACATCGCCCGCCGCTTGCGCCCCGCTCGCGGCCAGGCAAAGGGCGATGGCCGCCGCGGCGGCACGAAGCTTGAGTCCCATGCGCATCAGGAGCCCTCCCCGGCGCCGCTTTTCAAGACCGGCTCGGAAATACTGGTCGGTACCGGTCTGGTCTTCTCGAAACGTGACAGCAGCGGCACGATGACCAGGAAGTGCGCGAAGTAGTAGACCGTGGCGAGCTGGCCCAGATGGACGTACTGGAAGCCCGCGGTGCCCGAGAAGACCGGATCGCTCGGCACCTTGCCGCCGACGATGCCGAGGATCACCGAATCCG
>CAZVDW010000698.1:0-6541 GCA_964625645.1 uncultured Rhodospirillaceae bacterium | reverse complement strand
GGCAGGCTCATATGGGAAATGCGGGCTTAGATAACACCATCCTCGCGCAGCCTGGCGAACTCCGCTTCGTCGAGCCCCAGCCAGTCGACGAAAACGTCGTGATTGTGCTCGCCTTGGGTCGGCGCGATGTGGTGCCGCGGCGAGGGTGAGCCGTGAAAGCGCAAGGGGCTGTTGGGCACGACGATGCGGCCCTGCTCCGGGTGGTCGATCCACTCCAGCATGCCGCGGCCGTGCATGTGCGCATCTTCCACCACCTCGGCCAGCTCGCGCACCGGCGCCGCCGGCACGCCGTGCCGCTTTGCCGCGGCGAACACCTCGTCACGCGCCAGGTTTCGCGTCCAGTCTGCGACCAGCGCATCGACCTCGTCCATGCGGGCGGCGCGTTCGGTGTTGCCGGCATAGCGTGCGTCGTCCAGCAGATCCGCGCGGCCCATGGCCGCGAGCAGGTTTCGCCAGTGGTCGTCGGTAACGACAATGATCGCCACGTGCCCATCCTTGGCCTCGTAGACGTTGTAGGGCACGACCGATAGGCCGCCGTGGCGATTGCCGGTTCTCGGTGCCGAGCCCGAGCCGAAGAACATGCCGATATTCGAGGCCATGGAAGCATAGGCGGCTTCTTGCATGGCCACCTCGACGAGGCGTCCGCGGCCGCTGCGCTGGCGCTGGAACAGGGCCGTGACGATGGCCGAGAAAAGATGGGTGCCGCCCATGAAATCGACCACTGCCGGCCCTGCCTTGACCGGCGGCCTGTCGGCGTAACCGGTGACGCTCATCATGCCGGAATAGGCCTGCACGGTGAGGTCCATGGCCAGATTGTCGCGGTCCGGGCCGCTCAGCCCGTAGCCCGTGCCGGAGCCGTAGACGAGCTTCGGGTTGATCTCCGAGAGCCGCGCATAGCCGAGCCCGAGGCGCTCCATGACGCCGGGCGCGAAATTCTCGATCAGCACATCGGCACGCTCGGCCAGGCGGAGCAAGAGGCGCTTGCCCGCCTCCTGCTTGAGGTCGAGGGTGACGCCGCGCTTGTTGGCGTTGAGCATCGCCAGCGGCACCGCGCCGCCGCGCACGCCCGAGCGCCGGCGCAGGGGCTCGCCCTGCGGCGGCTCGATCTTGATGACCTCGGCGCCCGCCTTGGCGGCCAGAAAGCCGGCATAGGGGCCTTGATAGATTTGGCCCAGGTCGAGCACCACGATGCCCGCCAGGGGAAGCTCGCTCGTTGTCATGGCAAGCGTATAATACCAGCGTGATGGATAACCGCAATAGCGCTTGCCGATATCGTGGCGGCGGCCTATGACTGGCCATCGCCGCTGCCAACCGCCAAGGGGATCCGATGAGCACCATTAAGCGCATTGTCGTGCAAAGCTTTGCTTACGAGCTGGATGATTTCGGCGCCAATCCGATGATCTTCGAGAAGGGTGGCAGGCACCGGTTCTCGAAATTCGCCGTGACCGTCGAGACCGATGACGGCCATTGCGGCAGCTATATCCCCCATCTTGGCGGCACCGGCCATGCCCTGGCCCAGGTCAGGGAGATGGCGCCGGGCCTGATCGGCCGCGATGCCGAGCAGCGCGAAAAGATCTTCGAGGACCTCAAGCTCGGCTGGCGCCACTTCGACAAGCTCGGCATTGCCGCGCTCGATGCGGCATTGTGGGACCTCGCGGGCAAGAAATACGACGCCCCCGTCGCGCGCCTGCTCGGCGGCTACCGTGAGCGCCTGCCCGCCTATGCCAGCACCTATCCCGGCCAGTCCACGCCGGGCGGGCTCGACAGCGTCGAGGCCTATGCCGACTTCGCCGAGGCTTGCGTCGCGCGCGGCTTTCCCGGCTTCAAGATCCACGGCTTCATGGATGGCAGGCCGGAGAGCGAGATCGCCATCATGACGGCCATTCGCAAGCGTGTCGGCAAGGCCATCAAGCTGATGACCGATCCCGCCTCCAGCCTGCCTTCGTTCCTCGCTGCGATCGAGGTCGGCCGCGCTTGCGACGACCTCGGTCTGTACTGGTACGAAGACCCCTACCGCGATGCCTCCAGCAGCGCCGTCGCCCACAAGCGCCTGCGCGAGTTCGTGAGCACGCCATTGATGATAGCCGAGCACATACGGGGCTTCGAGCAGAAAGCCGACTTCGTATTGGCCGGCGGCACCGACATCCTCCACATCGATCCGGAAATGGATGGCGGGATTACCGGCACCATCAAGCTGGCGCGCTTCGCCGAGGCCCTGGGCATGGAAGTGCAGTTGCATACCGCGGCTCCCATACAGCGCCACTGCATGGCCGCCATCCCCAACACCCTTTTCTATGAGCTCGGCCTGGTCCGACCCGATGCCTGGAACGGCTTCCAGCCCCCGGTCTATGCCTGCGACTACGGCGACCAGCTCGACAATGTGGGCAGCGACGGCTGCGTTCCCGTGCCCGACGGGCCCGGCCTCGGCGTCACCTATGACTGGGACAGGATCGCAAGCTGGGAGACCGCACGCGAAGTCTTCGAGTAGCTTGTCTCCGGACTCACGGGGCCGTATATCTTGGCGCTAGAGCACTTCCGGGCGATCTGATCGGAGCATAGCGGTGGCCGTAGCTAGTATGACAGGGTTTGCCCGTTGCCAGGGCCACCTCCAGGGCCATGACTGGGTCTGGGAGATCAAGAGCGTCAACAATCGCGGCCTCGACCTGCGCTGCCGCCTGGGCCAGGGCAATGACGCGCTGGAGCCGGAGTTGCGGCGGCGCCTGGGCGAGCATGTCACCCGCGGCAGCGTTTCGGTGGGGCTGGTGGGGCGCCGGGCGGCGGTGGCGGCGCCGTTGCGTCTCAACCGCGCTTTCCTGGCCGACATGGCGGCCGAGACGCGCGCCTTTGCCGACGAGCTGGCACTGCCGCCGCCGGGGCTCGACGCCTTGATGGCACTGCCCGGCGCGATCGAGCCCGAAGCGGAACAGGAAGACGCGGTCGAGGTGCGCCACGCGGCAATGCTGGTGAGCTTCGATGATGCCGTCGCGGCCTTGTGCGAGGCGCGGCGCGAAGAGGGCGCGCGGCTTGCAGACGTGCTGGAGGCGCTGCTGGCCGAGATCGCCGCCGGCACGGAACAGGCGGCGGCCAATGCCGAGGCGCAGCCGGCTGCCTTGCGCGCGCGCCTGCAAGCCCAGCTTGGCGAGCTTGCCGAGGCGGTGCCGGCCTTGTCCGAGGAGCGTCTTGCCCAGGAGGTCGCGCTGCTTGCCGCCAAGGCCGATATCCGCGAGGAGATCGACCGCCTGCGCGCCCACGTCGCCGCCGCCCGCGACCTGCTGGCCGAGGGGGGCGCCATCGGCCGGCGTCTCGATTTCCTCTGCCAGGAGCTTAATCGCGAGGCCAACACCCTCTGCTCGAAGTCGTCGGACGTGGCCCTGACGGCTATCGGGCTGGAGCTGAAAGCGGCGGTCGATCGCCTGCGCGAGCAGGTCCAGAACGTTGAATGAGAAAACGCCCGTGAGCGCCCACCCGCATGTCACCCGCCGCGGCCTGATGCTGATCCTGTCTTCGCCGTCCGGTGCCGGCAAGACGACCATCTCGCGCCGCCTGCTGGCGGCCGATGCGGGCCTGTGGATGTCGGTTTCGGCGACCACGCGAACCATGCGCCCGGGCGAGGTGCCCGGCGAGGACTATCGCTTCGTCAAGCCCGGCGAGTTCCAGGCCATGATCGCCAATGGCGAGCTGCTCGAGCATGCGAAGGTTTTCGATCACCACTACGGCACGCCGCGGGGGCCGGTGTTGAGCTCCCTGGAGCAGGGCCGCGACGTGCTTTTCGATATCGACTGGCAGGGCGCGCAACAGCTCAGCGAGGCGATGGGCGACGATGTCGTCAAGGTCTTCATCCTGCCGCCGTCGACCGCGGAATTGGAGCGCCGGCTAACCAACCGGGCGCAGGACAGCGCCGAGGTGGTGGCCAACCGCATGGCCAAGGCGGCGGCCGAGATGACCCATTGGGCGGAATATGATTACGTGGTGATCAACCACGATATCGAGCAGGCCGTGGCGCAGGTCATGGCGATCCTCGCCGCCGCCCGCCTGCGCCGCGACCGCTATCTCGACCTCAGCCGCTTCGTGGCCGAGCTTCAGGGCGAGTAGGCTCTCGCCAGGGCGCAGAACTCGGCAACGCTCAAGGTCTCGGCCCGCGCCTCGCCGTCGATCCCCGCTTCCGCCAACAGTGCAATTGCGTCACCTGTCAGGGCCTTGAGGCTGCTGCGCAGCATCTTGCGCCGTTGGCCGAAAGCCGCGCGCGTCACGGCTTCCACGCTGGCGATGTCTGTTTCGGCAAGCGGCGCCGGGCGCGGCACCAGCTGGACCACGCTGGAGGTGACCTTGGGCGGCGGCGTGAAGGCGCGGGCCGGCACGTCGAACAGGCGCCGGGCCTCGCAAAGCCATTGCGCGAGCACGCTGAGGCGGCCATAGGTGCGGCTGCCCGGCGCCGCGGTCAGGCGCGCCGCGACTTCCTTCTGGAACATCAGCGTGAGGCCCGTGAAGGCCTGCGGCGAGGCGGCGACGGCGCGCAGCCAGGCGATCAGCAGCGGTGTCGCGATATTGTAGGGCAGATTGGCGACGATGGCGCGCGGCGCCGCGACCAGCGCCGTGGCGTCGAGATCCAGCGCGTCGGCCTCGATCAGGCGCAGGCGTCCGTCCGCGAGCTCGACCAGGTCGGCGAGCGCGGCGACGGCGCGCCGGTCGCGCTCGATCGCCACCACCTCGCGGGCGCCGTTGGCGAGCAGCGCGCGGGTCAGGCCGCCGGGGCCCGGGCCCACTTCCACCACGCCGGTCTGCGAGAGATCGCCGGCGGCGCGCGCAATACGGTCGGTGAGGTTGCCGTCGAGCAGGAAGTTCTGGCCTAACGATTTCCGTGCTGCGAGACCGTGTTGCGCGATGACCTCGCGCAGCGGCGGCAGCGCGGAGATGTCCAGCCTGGGATTAGCGCGCGTCGGCACGTTCCCGCAGCTCGACGAAGGCCACCTGGCGCAAATTGCGGATCATGCGCCGCTCCATCGTCGACAGCCGCCGCAGCGCGATCTGTTCATAGATGGCGTCACGCAGGTCGCCTTCGGTGTCGGGATCGTTGCGCTCGCAGGCCATCAGCACGTGCACGCCCGATTCGGTGGTTTGCGGCGCGCTCGGCTCGCCGACCGGAAGCTCGGCCACGGCATCGCGCAACACCGGCGGCAGGTCGCCGAGGCGTAGCCAACCGAGATCTCCCGACAGACCTGTCTCGATGCCGGCCGCGCGCTCGCGCAGCGCATCGCAGCCGGATATGCCGACGGCGATCTCCGCCGCCTGCGCCAGGCGAGCTGCCGCGGCACCCTCCGCCTCGCCGGCTTCGGCCGGCAGCAGTATCTGGCTCAAATACACTTCGACCTCGCGCTTGTCCTGCTCCAGAACACGCCGCTTGTCGCGGAGATAGAGAATGTGGATCGCGTCAAGTGTGCGGATGGGGTCGGAAATGTCACCGATTGCCATGCCGGCCAACGCGGCGTCGATCTCCGGGCGGCTCTGGCCTTCGCGCAGCCAGCCCAGATCGCCACCGGCGCGCGCCAGGGCGCCCTGGCTGAACTGGGCCGCGACGCCGCCGAAATCCGCCCCGCCGCGCAATTGCGCGACAAGGTCGGTCGCTGTCGCCATCAAGGCCCGGTCGGTGGCGCTCGCATCGGGGTGGAGATCGATCTCGCTCAGCAGGTATTCCGGCATGCCGCGGCTGGCCTCGAGGCGCTCGAGCTCGGCATTGATCTCTTCGTCGCTGACGTCGAGGGTCGGGCGCAGGCGCTGATTGACGAACTTGCCCCAGACGATCTGGGCCCGCACCTGGCTCTCGACAGCGCTTAGGGGTATGCCCACCTGCGCCAGGTGATCGCCGAGGCCGCCGGGTGGGGCGCCGATATTGGCCTCGATCTCCTCCATGGCACGCACGATTTCGGTATCGCGCACGCGCACGCCTTGGCGTAATGCTTCCTGGACCTGAAGGATCTCATCGACCAGGTTGCGCAGCACGGCGCGCACCAGCCGGCTGCGCATCTCGGGCGTGTTGGGCAGGTTGGTGCTGTAAATCGCCATCGCGACCCGCGCTTCCAGGTCGAAGGCGGAGACGACATCCTCGTTGACGATCGCGACGATGCGCATCATGTCCTGGGCGCGCACCGCCGTTGCCGCCGCGACCAGCGCCAAGGTTACCGTTGCGACATGCCAAAAGCGCCGTGTCCGAGCCGCCATCATTCCTCACTCCGCTGCAATGGCGCGAGCATAGGAGGTGGGCCGGCCTGTCGCAACTGCGCTTAACCCAAGTTGCGCAGGCGTACGAGCACCGAGATGCTGGTCGAATCCTCGACATCGAGTTGACGCGTGAAGCTGCGGTTGGCCTGCAGGGTCAGCGTAATGCATTCGTCTTCATAGGTCAGGCCGACACCGCTTGCCAGGCTGCCGCCGGGCGAGCCGAGATCGCGCTGGTGGTGGGCCGTCAGGCGCCAGAATTCCTGGAAGCGATAGGCCGCCGACAAATTGAGCTGTTCCACCGTGCTGGGCACGCCGGAGGTCGGCT
>CAZVDW010000697.1:0-19103 GCA_964625645.1 uncultured Rhodospirillaceae bacterium | reverse complement strand
GATTGCAGGAAGATTGCGAGCTTATCGAAGATCGCTTCCCCCATCCTTACCATTCGCGTCGAGATAGGCCTAGGGGACAATAACCCATGTTAAGGGGTCAGGATTGCGCAGCCAACCGAGCACGCAGAAAGTGGGCCATGTGGAAGCTCGCCTGGGCGGGCTCATAGCGGCTCGCGAGCCCGACCAGGCAGGTGCGACGGGCGCGGCAGCCCTGCGCGAGGCAGTCGCCGCCGCGGTTCTCGTCGAGATAGGCGACGCAAGCGGGAACGTCATAGCCGTCCTCGCTGAAGGCCGACACCGGGCAGGTCGTCAGGCAAACCCGGTCGTCGCAGGCCTCGCAAGGGTTGCGGCGCGCGTCGGCCGGCGGCAGATCGAGGCGCTCGGCAAATGCCAGGCCGCCGCGAAAGGCGTGCCAGAGGCCGTGATCGGCATGAATCAGGATACCGAGGGGCGAGCTGAAGCAGGGTCCTGCACGGCAGGCCCAGCGCTGAAACGGCAGCGGCGGCTTGCTGAACGGGAAGATGGCCGTGGCGCCGCAGCCTTCGGCGACCCGCCTCAACACCTCGTCGGACCAGCCGTCGAGGCCGCCGGCCGGCGCGCCCGTTGCCGCCACGAAGGCGTGCCACATCTCGGGACCGGCATTGCCCGCCAGCACCAGCGTGCCGGTCGGGCGACCCGGCGCGATATGCGGCACGCCGTCGCTCTCTTCGGGATGAAAGGCACCGCGCGGCGCCAGTCCAGCTGCGCGCAAGGCCTGTTCGACATCGGATATGTGCATGACACCACCATAGTCTGTCGCCTCAGCGCACGATCGTCACCTCGCTCGGGCTTGTCCGCCGGTAGAGCTTTGCGGGACGGTGGGCGCCCTCGGCCCGCATCTCGCCCGTCTCCTCTACCACGTCGAGGGATAATAGCCACTTACGGAAATTGCGTTTATCGCGTGGCTGCCCGGAAACGGTCTCGTAAAGCCCCTGCACCTCGGACAAGGTGAAGCTCCGCGGCATGAACATGAGGCCGAGGGTGGAATATTCGATTTTCGCCCTCAGCCTCTCTCGTGCCATCGCGACGATCTCGGCATGGTCGAAAGCCAGCTTCGGCAAGGCGTCGATATCGTGCCAGGCGGCATCGGCGGCATCAGATCCGGCCATGAGCATCAGGCCGCGCAACGGCGCCAGGGCGTAATAGGCGACGCTGATCACCCTCTCGCGCGGGTCGCGATGGGGCGCGCCGAAGGTGTAGAGCTGCTCGAGATAGATGCCGGCGAGCCCGGTCTCTTCCGCCAGCTCGCGCGCGGCGCCAGCGTCGATGGACTCGTCAATTTCGACGAAGCCGCCGGGCAACGCCCAATGCCCTTTATAGGGCGCCGCCTTACGCCGGATCAGCAGCAGTTTCAGCACATCGTCCACGACCGTGAAGACGACGATGTCTGTCGTCACGGCGGGATGGGGATAGTCGTAAATATGGCTCATATGACTAAGTGTCTTGACAACACGAAGAGTAAGTGTCATATGAACACTATCGCAAAGACACCTCGGCGGCAAGCCGCAAAAAAAAGAGGAGTTCATGACATGGCAGAGATCACATCCTACCCCTTCCTGCGGCAGCTCCGGGCGGACGCCTCGGCCCATGTGCAACAGTTCCGCAGCGGCCGCCGGCTGCGCTCGGGACGCGGGCTGGCCTTCTGGTTCCGCCCCGACGGCGCCTCGATCAGCGAGATTGCCATGGACGACCGGCAGCTGCCTTTCGTGCTCAAGGGCCAATCCGCCGATTTTCAGGAGCTGACGCTTCAAGGCACGGTCATCTGGCGCGTCGCCGACCCCGAGACCCTCGGCGAACGTATCGATTTCACCCTCGACCTGAAGACGGGCTTGAGCCTCGGCGAACCAATGGACCAGCTCACTGCATTGCTTGTTTCCCTGGTCGGCCAGTTCGCCAACAACTATCTCGCGGGCCACGGCGTGCGCGACCTGTTGGATGCCGGCGTGGCGCCGTTGCAGGCCACCGTCGTGGAAGGCTTCGCGAGCGACACCTCGCTTGCCGCGATGGGATTGACGCTGGTCGGCATCCGTATCGCCGCACTCCAGCCCAGCAGCGAGCTGGCGCGGGCGTTGCAGGCGCCGACCTTCGAGAGCCTGCAGCAGCAGGCGGACGAAGCGATCTTCGCGCGCCGCGCCCTGGCGGTCGACAAGGAGCGCGCCATCGCCGAAAACGAGCTCAACAACCAGATCGAGCTGGCCGCCCGCCAGAAGGAGCTGATCGGCCGCGAGGCCGCCAACGACATGGCCAGAGCGGAGGCCGAGGCAGAGGCGCTGAAGGTCCACGCGGAAGCCGAGGCCGGGCGCATCCGCACCGTCGACCAGGCCGCGGCCGACATGGAACAGGCGCGCATGACCGTCTACCGCGAGCTGCCTCCGGCCGTGCTGATGGGTCTCGCCGCACGCGATTTCGCCGGCAAGCTGGAGCGCATCGACAATTTGAGCATCACGCCCGACATGCTCTCAAGCCTGCTCGGCCAGATGCGCGGTGCCCTGAGCCACACCCCGGCACAGTAGGAGACGAACCATGAGTAGCCTGGCGGCAAGAGCGGTTCTGGTGACCCGGCAGACGGAATTCGACCGTCTGCTGGCGAGCCATGCGACGCGCGGCCAGACCGAGTTCTTCCTTGAAAGCCGCGGCCAGAGCCTGGCGCGCCTCGACAAGCAAAAGAAACGCCAGCAAGCCGCCGAAGCCCAGGTCAAGCGCGCGGTGCCGGATGACTGGTCGATTGCCCATGTCCTGCGTGACGACCTCGACCGTTTCCTCTTTGGTGACAACGACATCGTCATCGCCGTCGGCCAGGACGGCCTGGTGGCGAACCTCGCCAAATATCTCGCCGGCCAGCCCGTGGTCGGCGTCACGCCGGATGCGCAAGCAACGGAGGGCGTTCTCACCCCTTTGCCCGCGAACACCCTGCCCGCTTTGCTGCCGCGCATCGTTGCGGGCGACGTGGAGTTGCAGCGCCGCACCATGGTGCAGGCGCGGCTCGACGACGGCCAGTCGCTGGCGGCGCTCAACGAGCTCTTCCTCGGCCACCGCTCGCACCAGTCGGCCCGCTACATCCTTCGCGACGGGGACGACCAGGAGTACCAGTCTTCCTCGGGCGTGATCGTCTCCACGGGCACGGGCCTGAGCGGTTGGGCGCGCTCGATCATGACCGCGACCCATCGCCAGGCCGCGCTGGCGCCGGACGAGCAACGCGCGCTCTATTTCGCCCGCGAGCCCTGGCCCAGCAAGCAGACCGGCAGCGCGCTCGCCTTCGGCGCGATCGAGCCGGAGCACGGCGTCTCGCTGACCTCGCGCATGAACGACGGCGGCATCATCTTCGCCGACGGCATCGAGCAAGACTACCTGCGCTTCGACTGGGGCATCCGCGCCGAAGTGACGCTGTCCGAGCGCACGCTGAATCTGGTGCAGGCTACCTAGCCAACCAAGATGGGGTCTAGCATCGAATTCATTGAGGAAACGATTGTTGTTGGGCGGTGGGTATGTGTGTGAACTCGCGGCAGCGAGTTATCCACATATCCACGGCGGCGGCGATTTTCCTCGCACAGCAGGTGGCGTGAGCGGTGCGCAGCGGCTACCCTGGCTCTGACGGGGGTGTGGCTGTTGGGGTCGGTGACCCGGCTTGCCGGGCTCGCTCGCTCTGAAATGCCGCCCCCGTCACCTGCATCATCCGACGGGCCCACCGGGATGGTGCCGATCGCTGGCGATCGTGGCTCTGCAGGGTGACGAGACCGACGGATGATCTTCCGCCGATCCTGTTTGCTGAAGGAGCGATCCATGCTGAGCCCCCACCCCCCGCAATTGCGTGTCGGCGTCGATGTCGGCAGCCAGCGTCACAGCGTTGCCGTCGGTCTCACGGACGGCAGTCTGCTCGATGAGCTCGAGATTCCGCACACGGCAGCGGGGTTCGGGGACTTCTTCGCCCACATTGAGGGACATGCCAAGCGGCATCCCTTTGTGATCGCCGTCGCCATGGAAGGCTACAAAGGAGCCATCATGTCCTATACGCATCTTACCTCACCGGAGCGCTATGCGCTGGAGCAATAGTTGCTGTATGGCTGCAGCTACCGTGAGATCGGCCGTCGCCTGGGGCGCCACCACAGCACCCTCCGGCGCGAGCTCGAGCGCAACGGCCCGAGCGGCCACGCCGGGGTTTATGTCGGCGCTCGCGGCGACCGTCTGGCGCGGCAGCGGCGCTGCCGGGCGCCCCATCAGCGTCTATTTCGCCGATCCTTATGCCACCTGGCAGCGCGGCGCCAACGAGAACAGCAACGGCCTGCTGCGCCAATACCTGCCCAAAGGCATCGACATGAGTAAAATCTCAGACGCAACGCTTGCCGACGCAATCGATCGGATCAACAATCGGCCAAGAAAATGCCTCGGCTACAGAACGCCATGCGAGATCCTACAAGACAAAATCAGTGGCGCACTTGGATGTGGAATCTAGGGTTCGAAAAATGGGCTTACGCCGCGCCTCCGCGTGCGCCAATTGCTACTTCTCGGGAAGGCGCGTTGCGTTCGGCGGTGTCGGGGATATGGAGCGCCTCAGTCGTAGTCCTTCGCCGCCGCGATCATGGCGGCGATCTTGGTGAATTTGGTGCGCGGGCGCTCGCCTTCTCCCGCCGCGACCTCGGCGGCGTCGATGCGTTTCCAGTCCTCGTACGATGTCACCACCACCTGGCGCTCGGCGAGCAGGGCGTCGAGGGCCGGCGCGCCGGGCTTTTCGCCGGCCGCGACGCTATCGGCGAGGATGAGGTCGACGACCTCGCGGGCGTCGTTGCGGTTGGTGCCGATGACGCCGGTCGGCCCGCGCCGCGCCCAGCCCACGACATAGGCGCCGGGCTCGATGCGACCGCCTTCGTTGCGCACGATGCCGCGCCCCTCGTCGATCGGCGGGCCGCCCGCGCTGCCGGCGGCGCGGTAGCCGATGGCCGAGACGAAAAGCTGCGCCGCGATCTCGAAGGTCTCGCCCGTCGCCACCGCGCGGCCGCCTTCGAGGCGCGTGCGCTCCAGGCGCACAGCCCTCACCCGATCCTCACCCAGGATCTCCACCGGTGAGGCGCAGAACATCATGTGCACCTTGACCGGTCGCGCATCGGCGGCGCCGTCGGCCTCGGCATAGCCGCGCAGGATATCGCGGTTCTTCTCGCGCTTCTTACGATCCTCTTCGGCCACGCCCTGGTCGCTGAGGCCCAGGCACTCGGCGGCCACCACGGGCACCGCCTCTTCGAGCTGGCCGAGCTCCTTGAGCTCGGGCGCCGTAAACGCCGCCTGCATGGGCCCGCGCCGGCCGACCACGTAGATGTCGGCAAGGGGCGCGGCAACAATGGCTGCGGCCGCGGCGGGATCGATATCGGTGACCGCCATCTCGGCCGCGGTCTTGGCCAGCAGGCGCGCAATATCCATGGCGACATTGCCGACGCCGACCACCACCGCCGCCCTGGCATCTACTTCCCTCGACAAATCGAGGGCGCCGGGCACGGCGTTGTACCAGTTCACGAAGGTGGTCGATTCGACGACCCCGAACAGGCTCTCGCCGGGAATGCCGAGGCGCCTGGGCACCTGCGCGCCGACGGCGAGAATGACCACGTCGTAAAGCGACTTGAGCTGGTCATAGCTGACGTCGCCGCCGAAGCCGACATTGCCGAGCAGCCGCACCTCGGGCTTCTGCAATATGCGGTCGTAGACGTTGACGACGTTCTTGGTACTCTGATGGTCAGGCGCGACGCCCGCGCGCACCAGGCCGAAGGGGGTCGGCAGCTTGTCGAGAATGTCGATGCGGCAGGCTTGCGGCTTACGCAACAGGGCATCCGCGGCATAGAAGCCGGCCGGCCCGGCGCCGACGATGACCACGGACAGGGGCGCGGGCTCGCTCACGCGGCATCTCCGTCAAGCTCTGCATCGGGCAGGCCGCCGAAGCGCGCCCTGAAGGCCGGCGACGGGGCCGGCAATTGCCCTTCGAAAGTCTCGAGGAGCCCGGTCACGTGCTGCTCCACCGGATACCAGATGCGCCGGTAGATGTCGCGGCACAGCGCCCGCGCCTCGAAGCCGGGCCAGTCGGCCGGCAGCAGGGCCTCGGGCAACATGGGATCGTGCAGCATGACGCGACGGTAGTCGTGGATCAGCAGCGAGCGAATCACGAAGGAGGCCTCCGGCCGCGCCCGCGGGCTCGCCGCAAGCTGTCGCCCTAACGAACTGAAGCGCTCGAGGAACTGCTGATAGGCGCCGGCCAGGCGATCGAGGTCCCAACCCCGCGCCACCAGGGCCCGCGCCGGCTCGGGCTCGCCGCTAAGGCCGGCGGCGCGCGATTCGAAAACCATCGCGTCCGCCGCGATGCCCGCCGCCGACAGCGCCTGGGCCAAGGCCGCGGGATCCGGGGCGGGATGGGCATAGACTCCGGGGGCGATGCTGCCGAAGCCCTGCCAGGCGAGATCGCGGCGCAAGGCCTCGCGGCGCGCCGGGTCGAGCCCGCTGCCGCCGGCGACCACGATATGCCAAACGCCGTCCCAGTCCGGCGGGCCGGCGGCGTAGATGCGCCGGGTCGCCTGCTCGAAGCGCGTGCGCCCGGTCTCGCTGAGGCCGAAATAGCTGCGCCTGCCCCTGGCCGCCCGTTCCAGCCAGCCGGAATTGGCCAGGCGATTGGTGGCGGTGCGAACCAATCGCTCGCTGAGGCCGAGCGGCGCCATCAGCTCGATCAGGCTGCCGAGCCAGACGTGACCGCCATGGGGCGCGAGCGAATCGCCGAACACGGTGACGATAAGCGACGTCGCCTTGGGAGCGATCAGATTGGGCAGATCGCGCGCCGCTTGGTCGATGGAGCTGGTGGGCATGACGCTGATGGAGATGTGTATGAGGCGTGTCCTTGGTCTGCATAGCATGGCCTGCCGCGCGGGTCATCTCGATAGAGGGCATGGCGCCAGCGCATGTGATTATGATACATGTTTCTTAGTTCAATTGTAAAAACTGTGTTATAAAAAATCATGTAGTGGGAGACGGGACATGCAGACATACGACGCTGGCGACGCGCTGCCCGAGGATTACCGGACGGCATTGATCAACCTGATGACCTTCCAGGCGGACTCCGAATATGCCGGCGGCCAGCGCGTGGCCGAGAACATGCGCTTCGCGCCGCGGCCGGAGGAAGCCTACCGGCTGTCGAAAAAGGTGATGGAGGAGTTCGGCCACGCCTATTACGTCTGGAACCTGCTCGCCGACCTCGGCCTCGATGTCGATGCGCGCCTGCAGGAGCTGGTCGCCAATCCGGACGATCCGGACCGGGCCAAGGTCAATGTCATCAACGGCTTCCGCAAGGAGAACTGGGCGCCGGTGTTCGACCACTGGCACGACGTGGCGCTGTTCTCGACCGTAGTGACACCGGCCGCCGTCGCCTTCCTCGGCCAGTATCGCGAATGCTCCTATCGCCCCTGGGCCAAGGTCAATGTGCGCATCCACAAGGAAGAGATGGGCCATCTCGCCTTCGGCGTCTGGGCCGCCAAGCGCTGCATAGAGTTCGGCGGCGAAGAGGCGCGGGCCGATATGCAGACGCGCGTGGCCAAATTCATGCGCATGGGCCTCGGCTTCTACGGCCGCCCCTCGGCCGGGTCGAGCAAGTCGGCGATGTTCGACATCTATTATGAGTATGGCATCAAAGTGAAGAAGCCCGAAGAGCTGCAAACGGAATATATGGCGCTGCTCGCAGACCGCCTGGGCCAGGTCGGCCTGGAATTGCCAGGCGATATCGAGCCCGACTACGACATGCGTATGGGCTACGAGGCCGATGCCGCCGAGTGAGGCGAACCCGACGCTCGCGCGCACACTGGCCAGGCTCGAGCGCTACGGCTATCGCGCGACGATAGCGGACGATGCCGAGACCTGGCGCAAGCTGCGCGGCGATTTCGAGCATGCGGCGGAGCAGGAGCTCGCCGCCCTGCCGCCCGCCACCAAGGCAGCGGCCGAGCACTACCTCGCCTGCAAGCGCAAAAGCGACCGCCTGCTCACCGCCTGCGAGACGGCCCATGCAGAGATATTGGAACGCGGCCTCGACCGCGAGCGCAGCGAGGCCTATGCCATAGTGCGCGACGCCTATGAGGACAGCGTCGAGGCCTTCGGCACCGCCGGCGCGGAGGTCGCGCGCAGCCTCAAGGCTTGAAGGGCGAAAGCGTCGCCGGATGGGCCTCTTCGAATCTGCTATAATGACAGAGTTCACAGGCTGGCGGCGACACTGACCGATTTCTAGACTCGAGCACATTGTATCGTGTGGCTTCGTATTACGGCCGTTAGTGACCGGGACAAAGACCCCTGGAGGAGGCTGTGACGATGATCAATCCAGCGCCAAGGACTATTGGGATGTTCGCCATATCCCTGTATGCGTGCAGTACTATCTTCGGAGCGCTTGCTCAAGATAGCAACAACACGAGTCAATTCGACGAGGCAAAGGCCCTGCAAGTCTTTGCGCTGATGGAGGAGGTTGAGGTTGGTGGACCCATCATGGAAGCTTTCCTGAATGCGGGGGGAATGTTCGATATTGAGGCTACCGATGGCACCAACGCCACCTATAGCGAAAGAACAAGTCTTGCCGACCCGGTAATCAAGATTCCGCGGATGCATTTTGATCCAAACGGAAACCTGCTCGGGTATTTTGATAAGGATGGAAAATTAGCACACGTAGAAAGAATGTGGCTCATGAACGATCTGGTGCATGAATTCTTTCATGCTTATGTGGGCCAGGTGGTAAAGCACGGTCATGATCCGGAAACAAAGCAAATTTTGGCGCGCGGGGTCGGCTGGCTTGATACCCAAAGAATTGCAGTGCCGGTTGCCGGCGGCAAGCCGGTGAGGATGCCAAGCCGATCATATTTTGCGCTAGAGGCGTTGCGAGGTAACGACTGCGCTCTGGACTGCAAGCATGATTTTTTCGAAGAGTATATTGGCCAGATACTGAACAGGCTAGCCTATCGTCATCAAATAATTGCACAGAAACTGCGTAAGGGGATCACTTCGGACGAAGCGGCTGCAATGTGGGAGCGTGAGTTGGCTGCCGTGCGAGACACCCAGTTTACGGGGTATTATAGTTCTGACGCAGACCCAAGGTTGGTTCTGGCAAACCCGCCGGATTTCCTCGTCGATCATTTGGTAGAGCTTGTGGGGCTTGGATTCGAGACTGACTGCGCCAAAAGCTTTCGTTTGACCCGGGAGGCGGCAGAGGGCGGAGACATTGAAACGGTGTTCTTCGTTGGCATTCTTTACGTCGAGGGACACGGGCGCTGCGTTTCGCCGGACCTTGCGAAAGCCGTAAAATGGTTTCGCTTTGCGGCGGACCAAGGCCATCGTCATTCCCAGCAAATGCTTTGGAGTATTTACGGCCGAAGCAATTTTGCGGGTCGCGATCTAGTACAAGCAAGAGCACATGTGGGCCTCGATCTCCGGCCCGGTCTATTTGGAAACACAAGTCGAAGAGCTATTGACGCCCGAACAGTTTGTGGAGTGGAAGCGTCTCGTGCAGGAATGGCGCCCCAAGAGCTGGCAGACGCTGGCGGCGGATTTCGATTTCGGTGATTGAGCGCGAGCCCTACAGCGCCCCGGTCGAAACGCCGAATTTCGCCGCCATCGCCTCGATGCCCGCCACGGTTTCAGGCGTCAGCGGGATGCCGTCGCGGGCGTAGGCTGCCGCCGTCTCGCGCTCGATATCGCCCGGCATGTGGATACGCTCGTGGCCGGGCGCCGTGGCGCCTGCGCGCAGGCCCTCGGCGATGCCTGCGAGGCGGGTCGCGAAGTCCTCCGCCGGCACGAAAGCGGCGATATCGATGGCGGCGAGGAAGTGGCCGTCCGATCCCGGGCGCGGGCCGTCGGCCATGTTGCCGAGCTCAGCACCGAAGGCGGCGCCCGACAGCAGCGTCGAGAGCAGGCCCATCATCAGCGCCAGGTCCGTGCCCTTGTAGGCACCGATGGGCCGCAGCAGCCCCTCTGCCGCCACGGCCGGGTCGGTGGTGGGATTGCCCGCGGCATCGCTCGCCCAGCCCTCGGGCAGGGTCGCGTCTTTCTGCTGGAAGACGCGGATCTTGCCGTGCGACGAGGCGCTGAAGGCACCGTCGAAGACCAGCGCAGGCTCGCCGGGCATGGCGATAGCCAGGGGATTGATGCCGAGGCTCTTGTCGCTGCCGCCCCAGGGCGCCATGGTCGGCAGCGCGTTGGTGGTGGCGAGCCCGATCATGCCGGCCTCGGCCGCCATCATGGCGTAGTAATCCATGGCACCGCAGTGGTTGCTGCCGCCGACCGCGGCCACCGAGACCGCCATGCTGCGCGCCCGCTCGATGGCGCGCTCCATGGCGAAAGCGGCGGCGATCTGGCCCATGGCGTTGTTGCCGTCGACCACCAGCGCGGCGCCGTGCTCCCGCAGCAGACGGGGCCGGCCGAGCGGATCGACGCCCTCGGCCGTCAGCTTGGCGACATAGTCGGCGACGCGCAGCGTGCCGTGGCTGTGAATGCCGCGCAGGTCGGCGGCGACCAGGGTGTCGGCGAGCAGCGCCGCATCCGTTTCGCTCATGCCGCAGGCGGCGAAGATGGCCCTCACGACATCGCCCAGCGGGCCTTCGCCGACCCGCCTTTCGCCCTCGCCTTGCGGATAGCCTGCCATACGCCTTACGGCATGGGGATGGTAAAGCCCCGCGCCGGCACGTCGTAGCCGGCTTGCGTGGCCGGGCGCTCGGCGATCTCGGTGTACCAGCGCGCCAGGTTGGTATAGGCGGCGAGGTCCATCTCCTGCCACTCGAAGCGCGAGATCCAGGGCCAGGTGGCGATATCGGCAATCGACAGCTCGCCGGCCAGGAACCGGCGCTTGCCGAGCTGGCGGTCGAGCACCGCGTAAATACGCGCGTTCTCCTTAGCATAGCGCTCCTCGGCATAGGGCGCCTTGCCCGGATTGAACTTGACGAAATGGTGGGTCTGGCCGAGGAAAGGCCCGACCGAGCCCATCTGCATCATCAGCCATTGCAGCACGTCGAAGCGCTGCTCCATGGCCGTCGGCCAGAGCGGGCTTTTCACCTTCTCCGCGAGATAGACGAGGATGGCACCCGATTCCATCAGCTTCATGCCATTGTCATGGTCGACGATGGCGGGGATCTTGTTGTTCGGGCTGATCTCGAGGAATTCGGGGTCGAACTGCTCGTCCTTGCCGATATCGATGGCATGGACCTCGTAGGGCAGCCCGACTTCCTCAAGCATCATGGAGACCTTGCGGCCGTTGGGGGTGCTCCACGTATACAGGTCGATCATGATGGGCCTTCGCCTTGAGATTCACTTCGCGCGGACCATAGCCGCTAAGCGGCGGCACAAGCCAGCCCCATTGCGATTCGCCGCTTACGTTGCCGAGAGGCGCCCGTCGCTCTTGCCATGGCGCTTTTAAGAGATGACTCGAAGCCGCCGATGCAAGGTATCCGGCCTGACGCCTAATGCAGCCGCCCTTGACGGGGCGGGCGAGGCCACCGGCGGCAGTCGATTTGCTCAGCGGGTCGGCTCGGGCTAGACAGGTCGGTGTCTGGGAACGCGGCGTCCGTGGGAATACGGCGCGTAACTAAGGGGCACCTCACAATGTATCGACTGTTGCTTTCGCTCGTGGCAAGCGTGGCGGCACTCGTCTCGGTCGCCATGGCGCCCGCGGCGCAAGCCATGCCGTTCGGTCTGGTCGAGGACGGCGAGCTCGAATGCCTGGCGCTGAACATCTATTTCGAATCCCGCGCCGAGCCCGTCACTGGCCAGCTCGCCGTGGCTCACACCACGCTCAATCGTGTCGACGATGCGCAGTTTCCCGACAGCGTCTGCCAGGTGGTGCGCCAGGGCGGCGAAAAGCGCCGCGGCAAGTGCCAGTTCTCCTGGTGGTGCGATGGTCGCAGCGACCGCGTCACCGATGCGGCGGCGTGGGAGCGCTCGCTAAAGCTGGCGCAGCACGCCATGCGCTACCGGGTCACCGACCCCACCGACGGCGCGCTTTACTTCCATAATGTCGCGGTAAGCCCACGCTGGGCTCGCGCCTTCGAGCTCACCGCCCGCATCGGCCGGCACATCTTCTATCGCTAGAGAAGCTCGTCTTCGTGCTCGCCGAGCAGTGGCGGCGGGCGGTAGTCGGGGGTGTAGCCGGCGATTCTGAGGGGATTTCCGGTGCTGCGGACGCCATCCGCGATGGTGGCTATCATCTCGGGCTCGGCGGCGTCGAGCGCCGCGGCCAGGCTGTCGATGCCGGACACCACCACGCCGACGGCCGACAGGCGCGCGACCCAGTGGGCCGTGGTCTCGGCGGCCAGCACTTCGGCGACGGCTTCGATCACCGCCGCGCGGTTGGCGGCGCGCGCGGCCATGGTGGCGAAGCGGGCGTCCTCGATCCACTCGGGCCGCCCCACCGCCTCAGCAAAGCGGCGCCAGAAACGGTCGTGGCTGACGAACAGGATCACGTGGTCGTCGCGCGTCGCGAAGGTCTGCGCCGGCACGATGTAGGGATGGCCGCCGTCGGCGATACGCTTCGGCAGCTCCCCGGCGCTGAGATAGGCGCAGGCGAGGTAGTTCATCTGCGACAGCATGCAGTCGCGCATGGCGAGATCGATCTGCCCGCCCTTGCCTTCGACGATCTTCGCCAAAAGACCCATCGCGGCCATGATTCCGGCCGAGTTGTCGACCACCGAATAGCCGGTCTTGACCGGTGCCGAGCCTGGCTCGCCGGTCATCGCCATCAGCCCCGTCGTGCCCTGGATGACGTAATCGTAAGCCGGCTTGTCGCTGTCGGGCCCGTCGAGGCCATAGCCCGTCAAGGCAACGCAAACCAGCTTCGGATTGTGCGCCTTTAGCGCCTCGTAGGTCAGGCCGAGCTTGCGGATGGCGGCGGGGCGCAGGTTGGTGACCAGCGCCTGCGCCTCGGCAGCCAGCCTGGCCAGGGCCGCCTGGCCGTCCTCGCTGGCGAGGTCCAACCGTACACTGCGCTTGCCGCGGTTGAGGCTGGCGAAATAGAGATTGTGCGGCCCGACGCTGTGCGGCCCGACATGCCGCGCCACGTCGCCCTCGGCAGACTCGATCTTGACCACGTCGGCGCCGAGATCGGCGAGCAGCATGCCACAATAGGGCCCGGCCAGCATGTGGCCGGCCTCGAGCACGCGGATGCCGGTAAGCGGCCCGCTCATGGCCCGAGCGCCTTGGTGATATCGGCGACCACCTCGACAAGCGGCATCTCGGCTGTATAGACGCCGCTGGCGCCGGCCTCGCGCAAGGCCGCCACATCGTCGCGGGGAATGGTGCCGCCGACGAAAAGCGCAATGTCGTCGGCGCCGTGCTCGGCAAGCTTGGCGCGGGTCTGGCGCAACAGCTCGTGATGGCTGCCGGAGAGAATGCTCAAGCCCACCGCGTCGACATCCTCCTGCACCGCCACCAGGGCGATATGCGAGGGGCTCTTGCGCAGGCCCGTATAGACCACCTCCGCACCAGCATCGCGCAGCGCCATGGCGATCACCTTGG
This sequence comes from uncultured Rhodospirillaceae bacterium, assembly GCA_964625645.1. Classification (GTDB taxonomy): domain Bacteria; phylum Pseudomonadota; class Alphaproteobacteria; order UBA7887; family UBA7887; genus UBA7887. The sequence goes on along the minus strand of CAZVDW010000697.1, from coordinate 5,567 downwards.
CGCCGACGTCGTGGCCGTCCAACCCGGGCTTGGCGATGAGGATGCGCTTTCCTTGCAGGCTCATGATCAGAAGCCTACTGGTTCCTGAAACTCGCCCCAGTGCCGCTTGAGCCGGCCGACCATCTCGCCCACCGTAGCATAGGCGTGGCAGCAATCGACGAGATAGGGGATGAGGTTTTCGCTCTCGCCGCCTGCCGCCGTCTCCAGGGCATCGAGGGCGCGCAGCGCGGCCGCCTCGCCGCGTTCGGCCTTGACCCGCTCGTAGCGTGCGATGACCCGCTCGGCCTCGCCCGGATCGACCTTGAAGGTCTCGCCGACCCCCTCCCCGCCTTCGCGCTGGAAGGCGTTGACACCGACGACGACGCGCTCGCCGCTGTCGGTCTGACGCTTGCGCTCGAAGGCGCGGCGCGCGATGCGGCTTTGCAGGTAGCCGCTCTCGACAGCCGCCACGGCGCCACCCTGGGCCTCGATCTCGTCGATCACGGTGCGCATCTCCGCTTCCATGCGCTCGGTCAGCCACTCCACGTAATAGCTGCCGCCGAGGGGATCGACGGTGCGCGCGACGCCGCTCTCATGCGCCAACACCTGTTGCGTGCGCAGCGCCAGCTCGGCACTGGATTCGGTGGGAATTTGCGTCGCCTCGTCATAGGCCGCCGTGAAGATCGACTGCGCCCCGCCAAGAACGGCGGCCAGGTTCTCGATACCGACGCGGACCACATTGTTGAGCGGCTGCGCCGCGGTCAGCGAGGCACCGCCGCAAACCACGCCGAAGCGGAACATCAGCGCCTTGGGATCGGTCACGCCGAAGCGCTCCTGCAGCAGCTTCGCCCAGAGGCTGCGGCCGGCGCGGAACTTGCACACCTCCTCGAAGAAATCCATGTGCACATAGAAGAAGAAGCTTAGCCGGCGAGCGAACTGGCCGGGATCGCCGCCGCGCGCCAACAGGGACTCCACATAGGCGAGACCGTTGGCCAGCGTGAAGCCCATCTCCTCCACCGCCGTGGATCCGGCATCGCGCACATGGGCGCCGGCGATGGAAATGGGATTGAAGCGCGGCGTCTCGGCGGTCGAATGCAAGACCGTGTCGGCGGTCAGGCGCATCGACGGTGCCGGCGGAAAGATCCAGGTGCCGCGGGCGACGAACTCCTTGAGGATGTCATTCTGGATGGTGCCCGTGAGCGCCTCGCGGGGCACGCCCTGCTTGTCGGCCACCGCCAGATACATGGCGTAGAGAATGGCGGCGGTGCCGTTGATGGTCATGGAGGTGGAGATTTTCGCCAGATCGATGCCGTCGAAAAGCACTTCCGCATCGGCCAGGCTGGAGATCGAGACGCCGACCTTGCCGACCTCGGGCCGGGCGATCTCGTCGACCGGGTCATAGCCGCACTGGGTGGGCAGGTCGGCCGCCACCGAGAGGCCGGTCTGGCCCTGCTCCAACAAAAAGCGATAGCGCTTGTTGGTCTCATCCGCCGAGCCGAAGCCGGAATATTGCCGGAAGGTCCAGAGTCTGCCGCGATAGCCTGTGGGGAAGATGCCGCGCCTGAACGGCGGCTCGCCGGGCAGGCCCGGATCGCCCTGCACCATATCCGCGGTCACGACTTCAGGCACCTCGATGCCTGACGGCGTTTGCGTCGGCACCGTGGTCGCTTTGGCAGCCTCGGACTCCATTGCTCAGCCTTTCTTCAAGGCGCCGGCCGCGGCGGCCCAGTGGTCCGGATGCCGCCAATTGGCGACGAGCCGGTCGTCCTCGATGGCATCGATCTCGGCGCGTGGCTTGCCGTCCCGCGCGGCCATGGCCAGGGTCTTGAAGCTTCGCAACACGTGCGGCGCCTGGGCCTGCAAGGGCGCCAGATAACGCTCGATCGCATCATCAAGCGACTCGTCCGGCTTGGCGACCGCGTCGGCCAGGCCCAGGCGCAATGCCTCCGCCGCGCCCACCATCTCGGCGCGGCAAAGCAGACGCAAGGCAACGCTCGGGCCGAGCAGCGCCAACAGATCGCCGCCACCGCCCCAGGCCGTGCTCACGTTCAGGCGCCCCTGGATGAAGCCGATGCGGGCATGGCGCGCGAAAAGGCGAAAATCGCAGGCGACGGAAAGCTCGGCGCCGCCGCCACGGGCATCGCCGTTAAGCGCCGCCAGCACGGGCACGGGAAAACGGCGTATGGCATCGAGCGCCGCGCGCGAGCCCGCCGTCATGGCGCGCGTTTCCGCCTCGCTGCGCACCGCATCAAGCTCACGCAGATCGCCACCGGCCGCGAAGCTCTTGTCGCCTGCACCCCGCAGCACCGCCGCTTTCAGAGATTCGTCCGCCGCCGCCTCGCCGAAGGTCGTGCGCAAGCGCGCCAGCACCGCGGCGCTCAACGCGTTGTGCTTTTCCGGCCGCGCCACGGTGACGTGCAACACGCCATCGCGAACTTCGCTCTCCACCACCTCGCTCATGCCCGCGACCGTGCCCGGCGCGCCTGCTTTGGTCAACCGGGGCAACGCGCTTGTCTGACAGGTATACTTTGAATACAATTGTACCAAATCAGTACAAAGGACACACGATGCCCAAAGCAGCGACTCAACCCGTGACGGTGCGGCTCGCCAGCGACGATGTGGCGAAGCTCGACGCCTTGGCCGAAGCAACCGAGCGCAGCCGCGCCTGGCATGTCGAGAAGGCGCTCGCAGCCTATTTGGATTTGCAAGCCTGGCAAATGCAGCATATCACAACCGGTCTCGCGCAGCTCGAGGCCGGCGAGGGAATTCCGCATGAGGAAATCTTGGCCGACCTCGATCGCTGGGGCAAGAAATCCGACCGCGATACAGCAGCGTGAAAATCGTTTGGTCGCCGCTGGCGCGGCAAGACCTGGCCGATATCGAGGCATATATCGGCTATGACAACCCGGCAGCGGCCGAAGCGATGGCAGGGCAGATTCGTCTGGCTACGGAAAGGCTCGTCGCGTTTCCCGCTTCGGGCCGGCCCGGTCGCTGGCCGCAAACTCGTGAACTCGTGATACCGGGATCTCCTTATGTCATGCCATACACCGTTGCGGGCGATGAGGTCCGGATCATCGGTGTCTTGCACGAAGCGAGAGACTGGCCCGACGATCCTGACCCCTAATCCGTCGTCAGCACGATGCGGCCCTGGGCCTTGCCGGCGCGCAGGCGCTCGAGCGCCGTGGCGAAGTCGGCCAACGGCATGACGTTGTCGATACGCGGGCGCATGCCGGCCGCGGCAAGGCGGAATATCTCGGCCTGGGCCCGGGCCACGGCAGGGGCGTCGCGGTCGCGATAGTCGGACCATTGCAGACCCGAGACGGCGATGTTCTTGACCAGCAGATAGTTAGTCTTGACAGTGGGAATCTGGCCGGCCGCGAATCCGACCACGACCAGGCGCCCGCGCCAGGCAAGCGCGCGCAGCGCAGCTTCCGTGGCGGCACCGCCGACCGGATCGACGACAATGTCGACGCCCTCGGGATACACGGCCTTGACCTCTTCGCGCAGGCTCTCTCGTAAGTTCGCCGCACTGAGATCGACGGCTGCGTCGGCACCGGCTTCCAGCGCGACGTCGCGATCCTCCGGCGCGCGCCCGCCGCCGATCACGGTGCCGGCGCCAAGCGCCTTGGCAAGCTGGATGGTCGCCGTGCCGACGCTGCCCGAGGCACCGAGTGCCAGCACGCTCTCTCCGGCCCGGAAGCCGGCACGGTCGGTCAGCGCGAACCAGGCCGTCTGGTAGGCGAGCCCGAGCGCCGCTGCGTCCTCAAGCGACACCTCGTCAGGCACCGGATAGCAATGCTCGGGACGCACCAGCACCTCTTCCGCATAGGCGCCGTATTCGACCTGCACAGCGACGCGCTGCGTAAACGGCAGCGGCGGCTTGACCTGATAGGCGCCTTCGATGACCAGCACGTCGGCATAGTTGGCCTCGACCGCCGCCACCGCCACGCGCACCTCGCCCGGCCCGGGCTCGGCCGTCGGGCGCTCTTGCAGGCGGGCGTCCGCAGGCGGGCCAAAAGTCTCGACGACGACGGCTTTCACAGGCGCTACTCGGGCATCGCCAGCGGCGCGCCGGCCAGGAAGGGTGCCAGCTCGGGGCGCTCACGCAGCGCCGCGGCGCTCTTTCGCGCCCGCTTGCCGATGCGCTCAGGCGGGAAGCCGAGCTGCGCCATGCCGATGCCGGGGTCGAAGATCTCCGTGTAATGGGCCACCAGGCCATCGCGAAGATGGAAACGGCTCATGCCTTCGAAGACCACGCGCCGGCCCTCGCAGCCCGGAATGCGCGAGGTGTAACCGAACAGATAGCGCGCATAACCGCGGTCGCCGGCCGAGGTCGGCTCGTTCATCTGCCACACCAGATCCTGCGCGTCGCGGTGGAAGTGCGCGTCGATCATATCGGCGATCGCATCGCGGCCCTGGAAATCGCCGTAAAAGCCGTCGTGATAGATGCCGTCTTCGGTAAACAGCGCGGCCAGCTCGGCACCGCCGGCGCAGGCGGCATCGCAAAAGCGCTTGGTTAGGTCGGCGAAGTCCATGGCGTGGCCCCATTCATCTGATGCGGTATGTTGCGCGTTTCTAGGCGCGATGGAACCACGGAGCAAGACGGCATGGCACGCATACCCTATCTCGACCAGGACGACCTGGCGCCCGAGCATCGGGACATTCTCGACCGCGACATCAACCTCATGCGCGCGCTCGCGCACAGCCCGGACGCGGCACGGGCCTTCATGGGGCTCGGCATGTTCATCCGCAACACCTCGCGCCTCGACGGCCGCCTGCGCGAGCTGGCCATCCTGCAGGTCGGCTACCTGGCACGCGCCGACTACGAATGGACACACCATCTGCGCATCGGCCGCCGTTTCGGGGTCACGGACCAGGACGCGCATGCCATCGGCGAGGAAACGGCGGGCCGCGAGACGGCGCTGGAGCCCCTGGCGTGCACCGTGCTGCGGGCGGCCCGCGAGATGACGGCGGAGAGCGCGGTCTCGCACGCCACCTTCGCCGAACTCGCCAAAGAGATGGAAACCGAACATCTTGTCGACCTGATCACCGCCATCGCCTTCTACAACGCCGTCGTGCGCCTGCTCGCCAGCCTGCAGATCGATGTCGAAGACGCCTACCTCGACGAGCTAGCCCGATTCCCTCTGCCCGAATGATGCAACCGACCGACTGACGCGGCGAAAATGTCGTGCTATTCTAGGGTTTCTCGCGAGCCGCCTTGGGCCGCGCGATCTATGGAGACGCAAGAATGGCCGGTTTCGGACGCAAGAACGCCAGGGATACGATGCTGCGGGCGATCATGATCCACACCGCGGCGGAAGCGCTGAGCAAGGAGGCCGAGGTCAGCCGCGTGCTCTATCCCAACGAGATGGTCAACATCTTCAACAGCGTCGTCGCCGCACAGGATATAGAACCCTCAGCGGAAGAGTACAATTACGCCATGGTCGGCGCCAAGACGCTGTTCAATCAGCGTGATTTCGTGCAGGAAATTCTTGCGCGCTGGCGCGACCACGATGCACGCCTGGAATCCGGTGACATCCGGCGCTCGCGCGACATCTTCACCAATACGCTACAGGACTTCATCCACC
>CAZVDW010000696.1:0-10818 GCA_964625645.1 uncultured Rhodospirillaceae bacterium | reverse complement strand
TTGGCGGAAACTGTGGCCGATGCCGATGAGCAGCACGCCGAGGATCAAGCCGTTGAGTGGCGGGTTGGCGACAAAGGCGCCAATCAGCTGCTCGAGCAGGACGAACACCACCGCTATCGCAAGCAACAGGAAGGCGGTCATGCGGAGGAGGAAACGGCGGGAGCTATTCATAGGCTGGGATCACGCCTTGCTGGAGCGGTGTCGGACCGGCCCTATGTGGTGTCTGCCACCACATTTCGCCAGGGAAAATCTCAACGAACGGTAATGACATCGACCCGGTCGGGTGGGCCGCTTTCATATTTGGCGCCAAGCGCACGGACATCGATGCGCGTCGAATTGACGCCAGCGTCGATGAGGAAGGAGCGAACCGCCAAGGCCCGCGACAAGGACAGCCGCCGGGCCGCGCTGGCAACGCTGCGCTCGGCACTGGCATAGGCCTTGAGCTGCAAGCGCAGGGCGTCATCGGCGGCAAGGCTGCCGGCGAGCTTGCGCAAGGGCCCCTCCGCCTCGGCGGAAAGCTCGGCTGCGCCCGGTGCGAAGGCGATCAACAAGGGCGCTCCGGGCGCGCTTGGCGCCACGGCGGCGACCACGGTCTCTGGCGGCGCCTCGGCGACCGGCGCGGGCGGCGGCGCGGGCGGCGGCGCGAGCTCAGGTGCCGGCGCGGCAATCGGCGCGGGCGCCGGAGCCGGGGCGGGAGCTGGCGCCGGATCGGGAGCCGGAGCCGGCATCGGATCGGGCTCCTCCACCACGCTGACCACGGGTGCGGGCGCCGGCGGCGGCATCTCAGGCACCTCGACGACGGGCGGCGGCGCTGCCGGCGCCGGCGGCACCGTGACCTCCGGCGAAGGCACAGGCGCAGGCGCGCGTTCGGGCACAGGCGCGGGCGCGGGGGCCGGCACGGGAATGGGAGCCGGGGCCGGCAGCGGATCGGGAGGTGGCAGCGCTGCAATCACCGGCGGCACGTCGCGGTCGGGCGGCGTCAATGTCGTCGTCCGCAGCGTCGAGGGCCGGCGCAAGACAATGACCTCGGGCATCGTGGAGACGGCCGGCGCACGGTCGCCATCGGGCACCAGGCCGATCAGGCGCGAGCGCGGCGGCCCCAGAGCCGGATCATAGAGCGGCAGGCCGTCCGGGCCGATGCCGGGGCCGAGCCGCCCGGCGCTGTAGGGATAACCCGGCTTGGTTCCGAAAACAGCGGCCTCGTTGACCTCCACCGCCGGCTCACCGCCGCCGATCACGATGGTCTCTTGCGCCGAAGCCGGGCCGGCAAAGGCGCACAGCAAGGCCGCGACGGATACCCCTCGCAGTCCCAACGCCATTGCTCTCATGCCGGACTCAGGCAAACCCACAAACCCGGGCAGCCGCCAGGCGACCGCCGCCACAGACAATTTCATGGCGAATCATAGCCCGAGAGGCTAGGCCGAACAACCGCTTATGGTGCAGGCGACGGCGGCCCCGCCTTAGACAGGGTGAAGGCAAGTTCGCGACCGAGATAGCCATTGCCCGCCACCATGGCTCCGGTCGCCGCCGACTCGGGCTCCACCAGGCCGCCGGCCTCGCGCACTATCAGGCCGCCGATCGCGGCCACCACGGGCGCCACGCCGGCACCCCAAAAGCCGTCGAAACGCCCCGATGCCACGGCTGCCAGGTCAAGTGCCGCGCAGCCCGTCTCGCGGGTCACGGCACCGGTGCCGGCAAGCGCGCGCAGCCAGGCCGCATGCCCGGTGGCATCGCCCGGCGCCGGCGCCAGGGCGATAAGGGCATCGGCGAAAGCAGCATGGGCCGAGACCCGTATGCGCTGGTGATTGGCATAAGCGCCAATGCCATGTTCCGCCCAATGCAGGACATCGCGCAGGGGATCGTAGATGGCGCCGGCCACGATCCGCCCTTCCTCGCGCACGCCGACGACGCTGGCGAACCAGGGCAGGCCACGCCCGAAATTGCGCAGGCCCGCAACCGGTGCCACGAGCCAGGCCGGCTCGTTGGGGTCGCCGAGCGGGTCGGCGGCCCGGATCAGGCGATTGTCGCGCCGCGCCCGGGTCAGCTCGCGCAGCAGGCCGTCCTCGGCCCGCTTGAGGGATTTGCTGGCGAACTTGCCCGGCCCCTTGGGGCTCGATTGCAGCGATTCGATTTCGCCGAAGTCGCGATTGAGCCCGCGCGCGGCCTTGACCACCGCCCCGGCGATAACGTTGACGACAGGCGAGCGTTGCGCCATCGACGCCTAGTCCTTGGCCCGTTCGGCGTAGGTCGCCTCGGCAATATTGATGACGACACGCGTCCCCGCCTCGATATGGGGCGGCACCATCACGCGCTCGCCGTTTTCCAGCAGTGCCGGCTTGAAGCTCGAGGCGGCGGTCTGGCCTTTGACGACAGGCTCGGTCTCGGTGACGGCCATGGTCACGGTATCGGGCAGCACGATGCCGATGGGCTCGCTCTCGAACATCTCCACCACCAGCTCCATGCCCTCCTGCAGGAACGGCAGCCCGACCTCGATCAGGGTCCTTTCGACCGAAATCTGCTCATAGCTCTCGCCATCCATCAGGGTGAGCAGCTCGCCATCGGCATAGAGATATTGGTACGGTTTTTGCTCGAGATAGGCGCGCTCGACCGTCTCGGCGGCGCGAAAGCGCTCGTTGAGCTTGGTGCCGTCGCGCAGGTTCTTCATCTCGACCTGGTTGTAGGCGCCGCCCTTGCCGGGCTGGGTGGCCTGGGTGCGCGCGACGCGCCAGAGCGCGCCTTTGTGCTCCAGCACCATACCGGGACGCACGGCGTTGCCGTTGATTTTCATGATTCGCTCGGAGGTATGAGAGGATATGCGGAACCGGCGCGGACCCTATCAGCAAGGCCCTAGCGAGGCAATGGCGGGCCGGGCCAGACGCCCGCTGGGACTACCGGCCCGGCTTCTTCATCGACAAGGACGATCTGGTGACGACGATTTTTCAGGAGCTTGGCGGCGGGCATTAGCCGACCTCCCCGGGGGCCGGGATTGACCCACATCAATACGCCGGCCCGGTGTTTTGGCTAAAGCTGGTGCACCGAGCCCCGGAGGTGTCCCAATGCCAGACGATTCCGGGCGTGGTGTCGTGCCTGGATTCGTCCAGACTCTTGTCCGTCCGCTGCCGCGCCTGCCGCTGTCCATCGCCCTCACACACATCGTGCGACGGCTTGCCGTGCGCCGGCCGGAGGCGTTCGAGCGGCTGGCGGATTACGATTCGCTCGCCCTGCTGATCGATCCCTCGGATCTGCCCTTCGGCTTTCGCGTGCTGCTGGCGGGCGAGCGCTCGCGGGTCGATGTGGTCGCCGACACGGCGGTTTGCGATGTCGCGGCGCGGGTGCGCGCGCCATTGCTTGTCCTGATGGGGCTACTCGACGGCACCTACGATGCCGACGCGCTGTTCTTCTCGCGCGATCTGACGATCGAGGGCGATACCGAGGCCGTGCTCGCCGTGCGCAACGCCATCGAGGAAGCCGAGCTTACCCCGGCCGAGCTGCTTGGTCTGGGCGGGGCGCCCGCGCGCCTGCTCGACCGCGCCGCCAGCGACGGCCTGTCGCTGTTGCGCCGGCAGCTTGGCGCACCCGCACCATCGTTCCTGGCCAGAGGGCAATAGCATGGCTGCCGGCCAAAGCGCCGAGCTTGTCTGCCCGGCCGGCACCCCGGCCGCGCTGCGGGCGGCTGTCGAAGCCGGCGCCCATGCCGTCTATTGCGGCTTTCGCAACGAGACCAATGCGCGCAATTTCCCCGGCCTGAACTTTTCCGAGGCCGAGTTGGCGGACGGCGTCGCCTTCGCCCACGCGCGGGGCTCCCGCGTCTTCGTCACCGTCAATACCTTCGCCCGCGCCGGCGCCGTCGAGCTTTGGCGCCGCGCGGTCGATGCCGCGGCGGCGGCCGGCGCCGATGCCATCCTGGCCGCCGATCTCGCCGTGCTCGACCACGCCGCCAACCGCCATCCCGACCTGCGGCTGCACTTGTCGGTGCAGGCGGCGGCGGGCACGCCGGAGGCGATCGGCTTCTATGCCGAGACCTTCGGCATCAAGCGCGCGGTGCTGCCGCGGGTGCTCAGCGTCGAGGAGATCGCGAAGCTCAATGCAGAGATCGACGTCGAGACCGAGGTCTTCGTCTTCGGCGGCCTTTGCGTCATGGCCGAGGGGCGCTGCGCGCTGTCGTCCTACGCCACCGGCAAGTCGCCCAATCTCACGGGAGTCTGCTCGCCGCCGAGCCACGTCGATTATGTCGAGGAAGCCGGCGTCTTGACCGCCAAGCTCGGTGGCTTCACCATCGACCGCTTCGCGGCCGGCGAGCCGGCCGGCTACCCGACGCTTTGCAAGGGCCGCTTCATCGCCGACGGCTGCGCCTCGCACCTGTTCGAGGATCCCGTCAGCCTTAATGCCGCCGAGCTTCTGGTCAGCCTCTACCGCGCCGGTGCCTGCGCCTTCAAGATCGAGGGGCGACAGCGCGGCAAGGCCTATGTGGCGCAAGTGGTGAGCGCCTTCCGCGCCGCCGTCGAGGCCCTCGACGACGACGAGGCCGCGGCAGCGGTCGCTGAGCGTCTCGCGGCCTTGAGCGAAGGCGGCCGCCAGACCGCCGGCGCCTATCAGAAGGTGTGGCGCTGATGGCTGGCATGGAGCTTTCGCTGGGGCCGTGCTTCTTCAACTGGCCCGTCGACGATTTCGTGGATTTCTACGCCCGCATCGCCGACGAGGCACCCGTCGACCGGGTCTATCTCGGCGAAGTCATTTGCGGCAAGCGCATGCCCTTCACCGACCCCATTTGGCCGGGTCTGATCGAGCGCCTGGAACGGGCCGGCAAGACGGTGGTGATATCGATGCTGGCGCTGCCGACGAGCGCGCGCGAGCGCCAGGCGATGGCTGAGCTGGCGACGCTCGACCGCGCGGTCGAGATCAACGACTTTTCGGCGATAGCGCCGCGCGCGGGCCGGCCCGGCGTCGCCGGGCCGTTCCTCAACATCTACAACGAGGTCGCCTTGGCGGCGCTCGCGAAACGGGGTATCGAAAGCTGGTGCCCGACAGTGGAGCTGCCGCTGTCGTCGATCACCACCATGGCCCGGGCCTGCCCCGAGGTCGCCGTCGAGCTGTTCGCCTTCGGCCGCCTGCCGCTGGCCGTCTCGGGCCGCTGCACCCATGCCCGCCTACACGGGCTGAACAAGGATTCCTGCGGCTTCGTCTGCGATCAGGATGCGGACGGCATGGCCGTCTCGACCCTCGACGAGCGGGCGTTTCTTGCCGCCAACGGCATCCAGACCCTGTCCGCCGGCGTGCAATGCGTGCTGATGACGGCAGAGGCGCTGGAGGCCGCCGGCATCCGCCGCCTGCGCCTCTCGCCCCATACCGTGGACATGGTCGCGGTGGCGCGCTTCTACCGCGCCCTGCTCGACGGCGAGCTGACGCCGGCGGAGACGGAAAGCTGCCTCACCGAGCTTTCCCTGCCCGGCGAACCGTGCAACGCCTATCTAACCGGCGAGCCCGGCTGGCAGAAGGTCGCCGTCTAAGCGCCGTCCTCGACCAGGAAGGCACGGACTTCCTCGACGAAGCGGGCCCAGGCGGGCTCGTGCTCGAGCATGAGATGGTTGCGGCCTTCGAGGGCGACGAAACGCGCGTCGGGTATCATCGCCGCCATGCGCCGGCCCTCCTCGAACGGCACCATGCCGTCGTCGCGGCAATGCAACACCAGCGTCGGCGCCTTGACCTCGGCCAATAGCGGCATGACGTCAATATTGTTGACCGCTGTGCGAATGCGCACCGCGTTCTCGGCCGAGGTGGTGATGCGCTGCAGATTGTTGAACCAATCGATCTGCTCCGGTGTTCCCTCGGGAATGAACATCGAGGTAAAGAGCTGGCGTATGGCCGGATTGTCCTTGCCCCAGTTGTGACGCATCAGCATCGTCTGTGCCTGCGCCTCCTCGACATCCGCCTCGGTTCCGCGCTTCGCGCGACCGCGCGCGAAACCGCCGTAGAGGACCAGCTTCGAGACCTTTTCCGGGTGGCGCACGGCATAGGCGATGCTGACCGAGCAGCCCTGGGAGATACCGACCAGGGGAAAGCGATCGAGCCCGCAGGCATTGATGACGGTCTCCAGGTCGCTGACGAAGGCATCGAAGGAGACGTCCTCCGCCGCCCAGTCTGAAAGCCCGTTTCCACGTGCGTCGTGGCGCACCAATTGATGCTTCGCGGCCAGTTCCATGAGCAAGTGGCGCCAGATCGGGCTGGTCCAGTCGTATTCGAGATGGTTGAGCCAGTTTGCCGCCTTGACCAGCGGCGGCCCCTCGCCGGCCACGGCATAGGCGATCGAGACCCCGTCGGGCGCCATGCAAAAGCGGATGTCCTGGTGCTCGGGCACGTTGCTGGCCGCCGGCGCCGCGCCCAGGGTGTGGATGTGGACGGGCTCGGCGATGTTCTTGACCCGATGCACACCGGCATCGGCCAGGCTCAGCGCGGCCCTGTTGCGCAGAAGCTGCACCAGCGCATCGGACAGCACGATACCCCCCGGCGCGCCGAGGGCCTGGATGCGGGCGGCGACGTTGACGCCGTCGCCATAGACCGTGCCGTCCGCCGCCTCGTGAATATCGCCGGAGTGAATGCCGATGCGAAAGCGCATGCGGCGCTCTTCGGCCAGCGGCTCGTTGAGCGCGGCGAGATCGCCCTGGACGGCCTGCGCCGCCGCGACCGCGCCGGCCGCGGTCTCGAAGACGGCCAGCACGCTGTCGCCAGCCGTATCGACCACGCGACCGCCCTGTTCCGCGATTTGGCTATGAAAGACGGCGCGGCAGCGCTCAAGCGTGGCGATGGTCTCGCGCTCGTCGTCACTCATCAGCCGCGAATAGCCGGCGACATCAGCCGCCAGAATCGCCACAAGTCTTTGTCTTACACCTGCCTCCGACACGACCCCTGTCCCCCACCGAGCGCGACAAGCGACAAGGGTACGCTCAGCGGCACCCCATCTCAACCGCGCCGTGCCATGGCGGCATCGATCTCGGCGTTGTAGGCGCGCACCGCGGCTTGCGGCCCGTCCGCATAGTCCCAGACGCCTGCGACGACGGCGAGGAAGTCGGCGCCGGCTGCGACCAGCGCGCCGCAGTTCGCCGCCGTGATGCCGCCGATGGCGACGCAGGGTACCGTCACCATGTCCTGCCACCAGTTGAGCAGGTCGAGGCCGGCGCGGGTCGGCGGGTCCTTGGTGGCGGTGGCGAAGAAGGCGCCGAAGGCGATGTAGTCGGCGCCAGCCTCGGCGGCTGCAAGCGCCAGGTCGCGGGAATCGTAGCAGCTCACGCCGACGATGGCGTCGGCGCCGACTTCGGCGCGGGCGTCGGCGTAGCTTCCGTCCTCGGCACCGATATGAACGCCGTCGGCGCCAAGCTCGGCGGCAAGGTCGGGGCGGTCGTTGACGATCAGGGCGACGTCATGGGCGTGGCAGAGCGGACGCGCGGCCTCGACCGCGCGGGCGACTTCCGCATCGTCGACGTCCTTGAGGCGGATTTGCAGGCAGGCGACATCGCCGCCGGTCAGCGCCTCGGCGAGACGCTCGGCAAAGCCCTCGTCAAGCCGCGGCGGCGTGATCAGGTAGAGGCGGCAGCGCTCTTCGCTCACGCCTTGCCCTGGTAGATCTTGATGATCGTGTCGAGCATCGCCAGCGCCTCCTCGCGCGGACGCTGGAAGGTGTTGCGGCCGATAATCGAGCCGTTGGCGCCGCCGTCGCGGATTTCGCGAATCTCCGCGAACAGCCCGTCGATTCCCTTGGCCGAGCCGCCCGAGAAGACGACCATGCGGCGGCCGTTGAAGGCCGAGGTCATGACGTGGGAGATACGCGCGCTCAAGGTCGAAATGTCTATCTTCTGCGCCTCGTAGACCTTGCGCGCCTCGTCCTGCTCGATGTGGTCGGTGGGCGGCTTGACCTTGATGATGTGGGCGCCGAGCAGCGCCGCCATCTGCGCCGCATAGGCGCAAATGTCGATCGCCGTCTCGCCGGGCTTCGACAGGTTGCCACGCGGATAGGACCAGACCACCACCGCCAGGCCGACCGACTTGGCTTCCTCGGCCAGCTCGCGCAGCTCCTCGATCATCTCGAATTGGTCGTCCGAGCTGGGATAGATGGTGAAGCCGATTGCCGAGCAGCCGAGCCTCAGCGCATCGCTCACCGAGCCGGTCACGGCCGAGTCCTTGGTCACCGACAGGCTGTTGGCGTTGTTGACCTTGAGAATGGTGGGGATGGCACCGGCATAGGTGTCGGCGCCGGCCTCGATCATGCCGAGCGGCGCCGCATAGGCGCTCAAGCCGGCATCGATGGCGAGCTGGTAATGGTAGTGGGGATCGTAGGCCGGCGGGTTGGGCGCGAAGCTGCGCGCCGGGCCGTGCTCGAAGCCCTGATCCACCGGCAGGATGACCAGCTTGCCCGAGCCGCCCAGGCGTCCGTTCATCAGAATGCGCGCCAGATTGGCCTTGGTGCCCGGCGTGTCGCTCTCGTAGTTGGCGAGAATCTTGCGGACCCGCTGCGTGATTTTCATGCTGCCCTCCCAATGACTGAACGCCCGTGGTCTAGCCCAGCACGAAGCGCTTTGCAATTCCGCGCTAGACCACCGTGCCGGCGGCGAAATCGAAGTACAGCTCGCGCGCCCGGCGGAACACGGGGCCGGGCTGAAAACGCCTGTCGTCAACGCGGGTTACGGGCAGCACCTTGCCGAGATTGCCGCTCGAGAAGACCTCGTCCGCGGCCATCAGCTCGGCGACCGTGACCACCTGCTCGCGCACCTCAATGCCGTCGGCTTGCAGCAAATCCCGCACCCGGCGGCGGGTGATTCCCGACAGGAAGGTGCCGTTGGCGGCAGGCGTGATGGCGACGCCGTCCTTGGCGAGCCAGAGGTTGGAGGTGCCGAACTCCACCACCTCGCCGCGGCCGTCGCGCATGACCACGTTGTCGAAGCCGGCATCCGTCGCCTCACGCAGGGCCAGCGAGGTATTGGGGTAGAGGCAGGTGGCCTTGGCCGCGGTCGGCGCCATGTCCGGGTCGGGGCGGCGAAAACGCGACAGGCAGGTGGTGAAGCCGCTCGGCGCCGGCATCGGCGTCTCGAACAGGGTCAGCGAGAAGCGCGCCTCGCCCTCGGGCATGAGAAAGCCTTCCTCGGCGAACAGCGCCGGGCGGATATAAAGCTCGGCGTCGCTGGGGAAACGGTGGATGCCCTCGATGGCGAGCGCCGCCACCTTTGCCGCTGTCTGGTCCGTCTGCAGGCCCATCACGGCGGCCGAATCGATCAGCCGCTGGCAATGGCCGTCGAGATCGGGAGCCTGGCGCGAAAAAGCGCGGGCGCCATCGAACACCGTGGCGCCGTGCATGAAGCATTGCGACATCGGCCCGACGATCGCCGGGCTGCCGTCGTGCCACTCGCCCTGCCAATAGGTAATCGCCGCCATGACCTTCCTCCCGGGAGGAAGGCCATAGCAGAAAAGTGTGTGTGTGAGAAAGGAAGGAAGACGGCGGACGATGGGGAGGGGACCACGGCATACATCCCCCGTCTTCCCGGCCGGAACTAGGAGCCGGCTGCCCACCCGGTGGGTGGAGCGTCTCGCTGGGTGCCCGGGCAGGCATGAAGAACATGGCCCCCGGCTGGGGCAACACCTCGACCAAAGCTGGGTCGGGTCAAGGTCATTTTGTGGCGGAAATGTGGCGGCGCTGGTCTGCCCGCACCGTGTCGGTTAGCCTAAGCCCATGACTTCGCTCAGCGATTTCGCCGCCCATGCCCTGCGCCGCCTGCCGGCCGAGACCGCGCACCGGCTTGCCGTGCGCGCCCTTGCCGCGGGCCTGGGCCCGCGCGCAGCCGCCGATGCACCGGCGCTGGCGACAAAAGTCTGGGGCCTCGATTTCGCCAACCCCGTCGGCATCGCCGCCGGCTTCGACAAGAACGCCGAGGCCCATGCCGGCCTGCTGCGCGCGGGCGCGGGCTTCGTCGAGGTCGGCACCGTGACGCCGCGCCCCCAGGCGGGCAATCCAAAGCCCAGGCTGTTCCGCCTGACAGCCGACGGCGCCGTGATCAACCGCATGGGCTTCAACAACCAGGGCATGGCGGCGATGGCGCGGCGCCTGGAAGGTCGTGATCGCAGCGCCGGTATCGTCGGCGTCAATATCGGCCGCAACAAGGACGGCGGCGACAGCGATTACGTGACCTGCTTCGAGGCGCTGGCAGCGCTCGCAGATTACATCACCGTCAACGTCTCCTCGCCCAACACGCCCGGCCTGCGCGACCTTCAGGCCCGCGCCCCCCTCGCCGGCCTCATCGATGCCCTGCAACAGGCCCGCGCCCGCATGGGCCTGAGCCTGCCGCTGCTGGTCAAGATCGCCCCCGATCTGACAGCCGAGCAGCGCCGCGACATCGCCGAGGTGGCACTCGCCAGCGGCCTCGACGGCCTGGTTATCAGCAACACGACGGTCGCCCGGCCGCACACGCTGAGGAGCCCGGCGCGTGGCGAGCAAGGCGGCTTGAGCGGCCGCCCGCTCTTCGCGCCCTCAACGGCCCTGCTGGCCGAGATGTACGAATTGACCGACGGAAGATTGCCCCTGATCGGCGTCGGCGGCATCGCCAGCGCCGCCGAAGCCTACGCCAAGCTCCGTGCCGGCGCCTCGCTGGTGCAGCTCTATACGGCGCTGGTGTACGAGGGGCCGGGACTGATCGGGAAGATCAAGGTCGGCTTGCCCGGACGACTGGCTGAAAGCCCGCCGCTCGTCAGTGGCATCACCAGCGGCCCGACACCATGAAAATCGCGCTGCCTCACCCGGCCTTGTTGCAGTTCGCCGGAAAACACGATTAAATCTCT
>CAZVDW010000695.1:0-5868 GCA_964625645.1 uncultured Rhodospirillaceae bacterium | reverse complement strand
CCGTCACCTGCACCGGATTGAGCGCGTCGACGCCGATATCGATGAGGTGCGGAATGAAATGATAGGCCGAGCCGCAGCAATGGAAACAGACCTTGGCCCGCCCCCCTGTCAGGCCCTTGACCGTCTCCACCATGCGCGCATGCCGCGGCTTGAGATAGCTGGCGTAGATGTTCTCGGGGTCGAACATGCAGCCTTCCTGGGTGCCGAGGTCTTCGCCGAAATAGACGATGTCGACGTTCTCGGGTCCGGCCGCGGCGACCATGGTCTCGGCCGTGTCGCACCAGAAGTCGCAGAGCTTGTCCATCATGCGCTGTAGCGCCTCGGGCGCCTTGTAAAGGTCCTTCAGATAGGCCTCGAAGCCGCGCATGGCATAGCCGCGATGGATCACGCCGCCCGGCAGGTAGAGGCAGATGGCGTGGTCGCCTTGGGCACGGATCTCCCGTACCCGCTCCGCCACGCCCTCGCCCAGGCCGGGATTCCTGCCATCCGGCCAGGCGCATTCCTCGACCCGCTCGACGCTCAGCTTGCCGCCATAGAAGGGGCCGTCGCGATGCAGGAAATGCTGGTCGACGTCCTTTTCGGTGCGTTTCCACAGCACGCCGAACATATCGACATAGTTGTTGTCGTCGATCCAATGATCGATACCGCCCTGATAAGCGCCGGGCTGGACGTTCCGCGTGTCGACGCCGAAGCGCTCGAGGATCGATTCCGCGGGATGGGCGACCGAATGGATGATCGACATCGCCTCCGTCGGATCGCTGACGCCGAGATGCGCCTTCAGGCGCTCATAGGCAGACAGCGTGATGGTGGTGAACTCGGCGCCGCCGAAATCGATCGGCACCCGGTCCGGCTGTTCGTGATTGAGCGCCGCCAACATGCGCTCGCGATGTGTCCAGCTCATGCTACGCATCTCCACGTCTTAAAGCGTGTCTCCAGCGACCCGAATCCGCGTCAGCCAGCCTGCATGAACTGCTCGATCAACGCAACCAGCACAGCCGGCGCGTCCTCCTGGCAGTAATGCCCGACGCCGGCAAGCCGCACCACCGACGCGTCCGGAAACAGCGCCTGAAAATCGGCAATGGCATAGTCGGGCTCGATGGCCCGGTCCGCCATGCCGTAGGCCAGCATGGCGGGCTTGGCGCACAGCGCCGCCATATCGCCCTGCTTGAGGCATTCGGTGATGAAGGGGCGCGCCTTGGCGAGCACCACGTCGAGGGGAAAGGCGATGGCCCCGGCGCAGGAGGCGCGATCGGGAAACGGCGCCGCATAGGCCCGCAGCCAGTCGTCGGTGACCGCGGCACTGTTCTGGAAGCCGGGGATCTTCATCACCGAGAGCAGCGTGCTGCCAAGCTCGCCGAGAATGCCGTCGAGGGTGCCCTGCTCATGGTGCCTGGTGATCCAGGCGAACCACGGCGACAGGTGGTCCGGGCGCACGCCGCCATAGCCGAGCAGGGTGTTCATCAAGACCATGCGCTTGACGCGCCGCGGGTTGCGCAAGGTGTAGGCACCGGTCATCGGGCCGCCCCAGTCCTGGCCCACGAAGGTGATGTCATCGAGCCCCAGGAAGTCGATCAGGGCCTCGAGGTTCTCCACATGGGTCTGCAGCGTGTAGACGCTATCGGCCGGGGTTTCGCTCTTGCCGAAGCCCATATGGTCCGGCACGACCACGCGATAGCGCTCGGACAGCTTGGGGATGAAATTGCGATACAGATAGCCCCATGTCGGTTCGCCATGCAGGCAGACGATCACCTCGCCGTCGCGTGGGCCCTCGTCGACATAGTGCTGGCGGAAGCCGTGGCCGTCGAAGAAATGCGGCGCGAAGGGGAACGTGCCGTTGAAGGTCTCGGTCTCCGGGATCGTCATGCGACCCTCCAGTGCGGGAAATGCGGCATTACGAAATCTCGGATAGCATGCCGCCGCAGCCTGACAAAGGGAGGAGCTCATGTCGTTGATCCGCAAAACACCCGCCAACATCGCACCGCCGATGCCGGCGGCCAAGTACAGCCACAGCGTCGAGGTGCCGGCGAACGCCCGCTGGCTCTACATCTCAGGCCAGCTCGGCGCGCTGCCGGACGGCTCGGTACCGGAGACCTTCGACGAGCAGATCGAGTGGTGCTGGCGCAATATCGTCTCGGTGCTGGCGGCCTCCGACATGGGCATCGAGGACCTGGTCAAGGTGACGACCTTCATGACCGACCGCAGCCAGCGCGAAAAGAACGCCGAGGTGCGCGGGCGCTATCTCGGCGACACCCACCCGGCACAGACCCTCTTGTTCGTCAGCGGCTTGACCCTGCCGCCCTATCTCTGCGAAGTGGAGGTTATAGCCGCAAAAGTCTAGGGAGGAGGCACGGTGGCAAAGATCATTCTGTTGATCGGCTCGTTCGACACCAAGGGCGAGGACTATGCCTTCGTGCGCGAGCGCATCCTGGCCCGCGGACATGGCCTGCTGACGCTGGATACCGGCGTGCTCGGCGAGACCGATCTGTTCCCCGTGGACATCGAGGCGGCGGCGGTGGCCGCGGCCGGCGGCGGCGACCTCGCGGCGTTGCGCGAGGCGCACGACCGCGGCGAGGCCATGAAGGTGATGTGCCTTGGCGCCGAAGCCGTCACCACCAAGCTGCACGCCGAAGGCCGCTTCGATGCCGTGCTCGGCCTCGGCGGCTCGGGCGGCGCCAGTGTCATCGCGCCGGCCATGCGCGCCCTGCCCGTGGGCCTGCCGAAAGTGCTGGTCTCCACCGTCGCCTCGGGCGACACCTCGCCCTATGTCGGGCTGGCGGACATCACCATGATGCCCTCGGTGGTCGATGTGGCAGGCGTCAACCGCATCAGCGAGACGATCTACACGGCGGCGGCCGGCGCCGTCTGCGGCATGGTCGAGACGGACTATGCGGCCAGCGGCGGCAGCAAGCCGATCATCGCCGCCTCCATGTTCGGCCAGACCACGCCGTGTGTCACCCGCTGCCGCGACGCCCTCGCCGCCGAGGGTTACGAAGTGCTGGTCTTCCACGGCAGCGGCACCGGCGGGCGGACCATGGAGCGCATGGTCGAGCAAGGCTATGTCGCGGGCGTGCTCGACATCACCACCACCGAATGGGCGGACGAGCTTTGCGGCGGCGCCTTCAGCGCCGGGCCCGACCGTCTGGCGGCACCGGGCCGCGCCGGCATCGCTCATCTCATCGTGCCCGGTTGCGTCGATATGGTGAACTTCGGGCCGCCCGAGACGGTGCCGGCGCGCTATGCCGGGCGCACCTTCTACGACTCCAAGCCGACGGTGACGCTGATGCGCACCACGGTCGAAGAGAACGCGCGCATCGGCACGATCTTCGCCGACAAGGCCAATGCGGCGGCGGGCAAGGTGGCGTTCCTGCTGCCCCTGCGGGGCCTGTCGGTGCTCGACAGCGAGGGCGGCGCTTTCTGGTCGCCAGAGGCCGATGGGGCGCTGTTCGACGCCATCAAGGCGAATTTGCGCGGCGACATCCCGGTGGTCGAGCTCGACGCCCATATCAACGACGAGGCCTTCTCGGAGAAGGCCGTGGCCATGCTGCGCGAGCTGATGGCCGAGTGAGGAGGAGCGACACGATGGCGTTCACGAGAGACCAGGTGATGGCGCGGCTGACCAGCATCATCGCGGCCAAGCGGCCGATCGTCGGCGGCGGTGCCGGCACCGGTATCACGGCCAAGTTCGAGGAAGCGGGCGGCATCGACCTCATCGTGATCTACAATTCGGGCCGCTTCCGCATGGCCGGGCGCGGCTCCCTGGCCGGCCTTATGCCTTACGGCGACGCCAATGCTATCGTCATGGACATGG
The DNA here is from genome assembly GCA_964625645.1 of uncultured Rhodospirillaceae bacterium. Classification (GTDB taxonomy): domain Bacteria; phylum Pseudomonadota; class Alphaproteobacteria; order UBA7887; family UBA7887; genus UBA7887. Next base: position 2,060 of record CAZVDW010000695.1, on the reverse strand, counting down.
CTAACGAGGTGCTGCCCGTGGTGCGCGACACGCCGGTCCTCGCCGGGGTTTGCGGCACCGACCCGTTTCGCGACATGGGCCGGTTTCTCGGGCAGGTGCGCGAGGCCGGCTTCTCGGGCATCCAGAATTTCCCCACCGTTGGCCTCATCGACGGCGTTTTCCGGCAGAACCTGGAGGAGACCGGCATGGGCTTCGGGCTGGAAGTGGAGATGGTCCGCATGGCGCGCGAAATGGAGCTTTTCACCAGCCCCTACGTCTTCAACACCGACGACGCTGTGGCCATGGCCCAAGCCGGCGCCGATATGGTCGTGGCCCATCTCGGGCTCACCACCAAGGGCTCGATCGGGGCCAGCACGGCGCTGTCGCTGGAACAGGCCCCGGCCAGGGTGCAGGAGATCTGCGATGCCGCGAAAGCCGCGCGGGCGGACGTCATCGTGCTCTGTCATGGCGGCCCGATCGCCATGCCCGACGATGCCGCCCACGTGCTCACCCACACGCGCGGCGTGGACGGATTTTACGGCGCCTCGAGCATGGAGCGGCTGCCCACCGAGGTGGCGATCCGCGAGCAGGTCGAGGCCTTCAAGGCCGTTCGGTTCTGATGGCGAAGACCGTCCTCCTGATCGGTGCCTTCGACAGCAAGGGCGAAGAATATGACTTCGTGCGCTGCCGCCTGCAGGCGGCGGGGCTCGAAACGCTGAGCCTGAACTGGGGCGTGCTGGGCAGCTGCGAGCGCTTTCCGGTGGATATCGACAGCGCGCGCGTCGCCACTGCCGGCGGCGGCGATCTTGAAGCGCTGCGCGAAGCCGGCGACCAGGAGGCGGCGGTGGCGGTCATGGCGCAAGGCGCCGCGGCCCTGGTGCCGGCGCTCTATCGCGAAGGCCGCTTCGACGGCGTCTTCGCGCTCGGCAAGGCGCGCGGCACGTCCGTCGCCGCCGCGGCCATGCGCGCGCTGCCGATCGGCGTGGCGAAAGTCATCGTCTCGACGCTCGCCGGCAGCGACACCTCGGCCTTCCTCGGCGCCAAGGACATCAACATCTTCCCTTCGGTGGTCGATGTCTCCGGCCTCAACGCCATCAGCCGGACCATCCTGGCGCAAGCCGCCGCGGCACTTGCCGGCATGGTCGCGGCCGAGCCCGTGCGCGAGACCGATGCGAAGCCGATCATTGCCCTATCCATGTTCGGCCAGACCCGGCCCTGCGTCGAGCTTTGCAAGGCGGCGTTGGTCGAGGCAGGCTACGACGTGCTGGTCTTCCACGCCACCGGCAGCGGTGGCAGGACCATGGAGAGCATGATCGCGGACGGCGCCATCGCCGGCGTGCTCGACATCACCACCACCGAGCTGGCCGACGAGCTCTGCGGCGGCGTCTTCTCCGCTGGTCCACAGCGCCTTGAGGCAGCGGGCAAGGCGGGCATCCCGCAGGTCATCGCTCCCGGCTGCCTCGACATGGTCAATTTCGGTGCCCCCGACACCGTGCCCGCCGCCTATCGTGCCCGCCAGCTGCACGCCGGCAAGCCCACCGTGACGCTGATGCGCACCGACGTCGCGGAGAACAAACGGCTCGGCCGCATCCTGGCCGAAAAAGCCAACGCCGCGCAGGGCCCGGTCGCCGTTCTCGTCCCGCTCCAGGGCTGGTCCCGCATCGACGCCGAAGGTGGCCCCTTCTGGAGCCCCGAGGCCGACCGCGCCGCCATCGAGGCCCTGCGCGCCCATCTCCGCCCCGACATCCCGCTGACCGAGATCGCCGCCCACATCAACGACGAGACCTTCGCCACCGCCGCCGTCAAGACGCTGTGTGCGATGCTGCCCGAACGCCCGTAAGCCTCAGCCGCCCGCCACCTACCTGCAATCCGCGCGCAACACCCGCATAAGTTCGGTGCCAGTCACCGAACTCAAAGTTGTTTAATACTATCGAAATAATCGAGTAAGTTCGGTGACAGTCACCGAATTTATGGTAGAATACACTCTCTGATGCTCTCGTAATCTGGAGGCTGGCCATGGCAAGACGGCAACGCATCGTCGCCCCCGGCGCGCCGCATCATGTGGTTCAACGCGGCGCGCG
>CAZVDW010000694.1:0-4346 GCA_964625645.1 uncultured Rhodospirillaceae bacterium | reverse complement strand
GGATGATGTGGAACTGGCTGGCCTCGGTGCTGGCCTCGGAGGCGACGCTGCTGCTCTATGACGGCGCGCCGTTCTATCCCGACGGCAATATCCTGTTCGACTATCTGCAAGCCGAGCAGGCAACGCTGCTGGGCACGTCGGCCAAATATATCGATGCGCTGGCGAAAGCCGGCCTCGATCCCAAATCGACGCACGACTTGCATGCCCTGCGTACCGTGCTCTCGACCGGCTCGCCACTGGTGCCGGAGAGCTTCGATTACGTCTACGCGCACATCAAGGACGACGTTTGTCTGTCATCCATGTGCGGCGGCACGGACATCCTCGGCTGCTTCATGGCCGGCAACCCGACCGGCGCGGTCTGGCGCGGCGAGATCCAGGCCCGCGTGCTGGGCATGGCCATGGATGTGTTCGACGACGCCGGCAAGCCTGTCCGCGGCGAAAAAGGCGAGCTGGTCTGCACCAGGCCCTTTCCCTCGATGCCCGTCGCCTTCTGGGACGATGCCGACGGCGCGCGCTACCGCGCCGCCTATTTCGAGCGCTACCCCGGCATCTGGCATCACGGCGATTTCGTCGAATTGACCGAGCATGACGGCGTCATCGTCTATGGCCGCTCGGACGCGACGCTGAACCCCGGCGGCGTGCGCATCGGCACCTCCGAGATCTATCGCCAGGTCGAGCAGATCGATGCGGTGGAGGAAGCCATCGTCATCGGCCAGGACTGGGACGGCGACGTGCGCGTCGTGCTGTTCGTCAAGCTGCGCGAAGGCCTCAGCCTCGACGACGAACTGGTGGCCGAGATCAGAGCGCGCATCCGCAAAGGCTGCACGCCGCGCCACGTGCCGGCCAAGGTGCTGCGGGTGGCGGACATTCCGCGCACCAAGAGCGGCAAGATCGTCGAGCTCGCCGTGCGCGACGTGGTGCACGGCCGCGCCATCAAGAACATCGAGGCGCTCGACAACCCGCAGGCGCTGGACCTCTATCGCGACCGGCCGGAGCTGCGGCAGTGATGCCCGACCAGCCTGGCGGCAGCGCCGGCTTGCATCTTGGCCCGAGCTGTGGGAATCGTCTGCATGGCCTGGCGGGAGAGGAGCAGATGGCGGCATTCGGCACATACGGGGACATCGCGGTCGACCTCAGCGACCACGTGGCGGTGGTGGAGATCCGCCGCCCGCCCTACAATTTCTTCGACCACGGCCTGATCGCCGAGATCGCCGACGCCTTCGAGGCGTTGGACGAGGCCGACGACTGCCGCGCCCTGGTGCTGGCGGCCGCGGGCAAGGCGTTTTGCGCCGGCGCGGATTTCGGCGCCGGGGGCGATTTCGGCGACCATGACAGCGCCGCGCACGGCACTCGGCCGCTGCAGGCGAATTCGCTCTATCAGGAGGCGGTGCGCCTGTTCCGCACCAGCAAGCCGGTCATCGGCGCCATTCACGGCGCCGCGGTCGGCGGCGGGCTGGGGCTGGCCATGGTGCCGGACCTGCGCGTGGCCTGCCCCGAAACCCGCTTTTGCGCCAACTTCACCCGCCTCGGCTTTCACCCCGGCTTCGGCCTGACGGTGACCCTGCCCGAGGTCATAGGCCAAAGCGCCGCGGCACTGATGTTCTATACCTCCCGCCGCATCAAGGGCGAGGAGGCCCACGCCATGGGCCTTGCCGACGTGCTGGTGCCGCAGGACGAGGTGCGCGAGACCGCCATCGCGCTGGCGGCCGAAATCGCGGAAAACGCGCCCTTGGGCGTGACCGCGACGCGGGCGACGATGCGCCAAGGCCTGGCCGAGCGCATTGCCGCCGCCACCGACCACGAGCTCGGCGAACAGACGCGGCTGCGCGCCACCGCCGACTTCGCCGAGGGCGTCAAGGCCATGGGCGAGCGCCGCGTGCCGAATTTCGCGGGACGCTAGGCCATGCACGAAGCCGACGACATCGTCATCGAGACCGCGACCCGCATCTTCCGCGACCTCGCCGATCCGCAAACCCTCAACGCCGCGTCCGACGACTCCTGGCGCGCGCCGCTGTGGAACACCCTGGAAGAGTCCGGCCTGACCAAGGCTTGGCTCGACGAAGACTGCGGCGGCGCCGGCGGCTCGCTGGCCGACGGCTTCGCCATTCTGCGCGCGGCCGGGGCCCACGCCCTGCCCGTGCCCCTGGCCGAGACCCTGCTTGCCGCCTGGCTGCTCGGCCGCGCCGGGCTGAGCGCGCCGGACGGCGCCATGACCATCGCGCCCGAGAGCGTGACGCTCAATGCCAATGGTCATCTCGAAGGCAGTGCGCGCGCGGTCCCATTCGCCAGCGAAGCCGGGCATATCGCCGTGCTGACCCATGACGGCGAGACCGCGGTGGCGGCGCTGGTGGCGCTGGCCGACTGCGCCGTCGCCGAAGGCAGGAACCTGGCGGGCGAGCCGCGCAATGTCGTGACCTTCGCCGATGTCGCGCCGCTGGCCATGGCGCCGTCAGCTGCCGAGCTTGACGACCTGATGCTCATGGGCGCGGCGGTGCGTGCGGCGCAAATGACCGGCGCGCTGGAAACGGTTCTCGATATCGCCGTCACCTATGCCGGCGAGCGCGTTGCCTTCGGCCGGCCGATCTCGCGCTTCCAGGCGGTCCAGCACGAGCTGGCCAAGCTGGCCGGCGAGACCGCGGCGGCCATCGCGGCTTCAGGCGCGGCGGCCATGACGGTCTCGCAATCGGCAACCTTCGACGAGCGGCTGTTCTTCGAGGTCGCCGCCGCCAAGGTCCGCGTCGGCGAGGCCGCGCGCGACGGCGCCGCCATCGCGCACCAGGTGCACGGCGCCATCGGCTTCACCGAAGAGCATGTGCTGCAGCGCTTCAGCCGCCGCATGCTCGCCTGGCGCGACGACTTCGGCAGCGAGAGCATCTGGGCCGCACGCCTCGGCAGCATGGTCGCAGCTGCCGGCGCCGATGCGCTGTGGCCGACCATCAGCGCGGCCTGAGGGGGAAACGGCATGACCGGTAGAATCGCCTTCGACCCCATCCGCCTGCCGCCCGAGGCCGAGGCTTTGCGCGACGAAGTGCGCGCCTTCCTCGCCGAGGAGATCGCCGCCGGCCACTTCGATCCCTCGGGCCAGGGCGGGCGCGGCGCCTTCGACCGCGAATTCTCGCGCCGCGTCGGCGCCAAGGGCTGGCTCGGCATGACCTGGCCCAAGAAATATGGCGGGCACGAGCGCAGCTTCTTCGAGCGCTACGTGGTGACCGAGGAAATGCTGGTGGCCAGCGCGCCGACGCAAGGGCATTTCGTCGCCGACCGGCAAAGCGGGCCGATCCTGCTGCGCTATGCCGACGAGGCGATCAAAGAGGACGTGGTGCCGCGTATCGCCCGCGGCGAGTGCGGCTTCTGCATCGGCATGAGCGAGCCGGATTCGGGCTCCGACCTGTTCGCCGCCAAGACCCGCGCCGAGAAGACGCCCGAAGGCTGGCTGGTCAACGGGCGCAAGCTCTGGACCAGCTATGCCCACCGCGCCGATTATATGATTGCCCTGCTACGCACCTCGCCGGCGACCGAGGAGAACCGCCGCCACGGCTTGAGCCAGTTCCTGGTCGACCTGAAGTCGCCCGGCATCACCATCCGTCCGGTGCCCTTCATGACCGGCGGGCACGAGTTCAACGAGGTCACCTTCGACGACGTCGCCCTGCCCGGGAACGCCCTGCTCGGCGAGGTCGACATGGCCTGGAAGCAGGCAACCGCCGAGCTCGCCTACGAGCGCAGCGGGCCGGAGCGCTTCCTCGAGACCTATCAGGTGCTGGTGCATCTGATTCAGGTGCTCGGCATCGAGCCCGATTTGCGCGGCGCCGAGGGCCTGGGCCGCCTGGTGGCGCAGCTCAACACGCTCAGGCGCATGTCGATCTCGGTCGCCGGCATGCTGGCGGCGGGCAAGGAGCCGGTATTGGAGGCCTCGATGGTCAAGGACCTCGGCACCAACTGGGAACAGCTGCTGCCGGCCACGGCGCGCGACCTCGCCGCCTTCGTCGATCCTGCGGCAGGCAACAGCCCCGGCTTCCAGGCGGTGCTCGACCACGCCACCCTGATCGCGCCCAAGCTCACCATCCAGGGCGGCACCCGCGAGATCCTGCGCGGCATCATCGCCCGCGGCCTCGGCCTGCGCTAATCCAGGCGCCGGAATTCGGTGCCAGTCACCGAACTCAAAGTTGTTTAATACCATCGAAATAATCGAGTAAGTTCGGTGACAGCGAGTAAGTTCGGTGACAGTCACCGAATTTATGGTAGAATACACTCTCTGATGCTCTCGTAATCTGGAGGCTGGCCATGGCAAGACGGCAACGCATCGTCGCCCCCGGCGCGCCGCATCATGTGGTTCAACGCGGCGCGCG
>CAZVDW010000693.1:0-2138 GCA_964625645.1 uncultured Rhodospirillaceae bacterium | reverse complement strand
CGGATGCGCGAGCCGGGGCCGGCGATGTCGGGCTTGGTGTAGAGCCTGTCACCATCGTAATCGTCGACCGGGCCGCGGCTGGCGAAGGCGTTGAGATAGATGCCATCATCATGCCAATTGACCAGGGGATCGGCCGAGTGGTCGGCGAACGATGTTACGCTGATCGCCATGGCGGCCGCGCCCGGCGTGTTGATGGTGGCCGAGCCACCGCCGTCATTGCCCGCCGCCACCACGACGATCTTGGGGTCATCAAGGTCGGGGTTGCAGCTCAGGCTCCAACCCGGATCGGCGATGCAATTCACGGCCTGGCTCAGCAGATCCTCGCCGTTCGTGGCCGGGCCGGCGAGGCTCATATTGATGACCATCACCTCGGACCGGGAGGCACACCATGCGAGCCCGGCGATGACGTCCTCCGCCGTGCCCAAACCCTCGGCGTTGAGCACTTTGGCCACCATCAGCTCGGCGTCCGGCGCGAACGTGGCAACGATGGCACCGATATGGGTGCCGTGGCCTTCGTCGTCATAGGGGTCGATCTCGCCGCCAATGAAATCGCTGAAGCCGGTCACCTTGCCCAGCAGACGCTCATGGCCATCATCGATGCCGGTGTCCGTGAGGCAGACCGTGACGCCGCTGCCCAGCAGGGAATCCGCATGAACGTCGGCCGCACCGGTATCGGCCACGGCAACATCGGCCGTGGCCCGAACGCTGAAATTCTCGTCGATCCGCGCCACGGACGCCGAGGTGGCCAGGGTCTCGATTTGGGCGGCGCTCATGGTTGCGGAAAAGCCGTTGACCAGGGCCAGCGCGCGGCGCGGCTGGAAGGGGCCGATCTCGGCCGCGACGTCGGCGGCGCTGCGCACCTCATTGAAGCTGACGATGACGTCAATGCCGGCGCCGGCGGATGCGGTTGCGAGGCGTGCCGCCAGGGCCTGGGAAAGCGGCGCCGCGCGGTCCTGCGCCGGCGCGGCGGGCGTGCCGGAAGAAGCGGGAACGCCAGTGTCCACCAACGTTGCCGCGGAAGCCGCGCCAGCCAGTGCCAACAGCATGGCGGCGGCAAACCCGTGCCGGCGAACCGCCATCGCATATACGGCATAAGACATAATACGCGCGCCTCCTGGCCGACAGAAATCGCCTGGTCGCGAGAGCATCCCTTCAAAAATCTAGCAAGATCCGCAAGAGATTGCACGCGAAACGGGCTGCATGCCGTTACGCTAGACACACCAATGTCTCCACGTTCTTCTGGCGCCAGACAAGAGATTTCGCGAAATGGCCAACACAGCACTCGACATCTACATCGACTTCAAGAGCCCCTATGCCTATCTCGCGATCGCGCCGGCGTGGACCTTCGAGCGCGATTTCGATGTAACGCTCAACTGGCTGCCCTTCACCCTCGACATCGCCAGCTATCGCGGCTCGGCGGAGGTCGACGACGAGCGCCGGGTGCTGCACGAGGCGCGCAGCGCCTATCAATGGCGGCGCGTGCGCTACACCTATATGGACGCGCGCCGGCACGCCAACCTGCGCGGCCTGACCATTCTCGGCACGCAGAAGATCTGGGACTCCGCGCTGGCCGGTATCGGCATGCTTTACGCCAAGGAGCAGGGCGTCTTGCGCGCCTACAGCGATATCGTCTTCGAGCGCTTCTGGCGCCGCGCGCTCGATATCGAGGATGAGGCGGTGATTGCGGCGGTGCTGCGCGAGGCCGGCGCCGGCGATGCGGGCTTCGCCGCCTTCGCGGCGGGCCCGGGCAGCGCGGCCCTGGACACCATCCACGCCCGCGCCGACGCGGCCGGCGTCTTCGGCGTGCCATCCATCGTGCTCGACGGCGAGCTGTTCTGGGGCCGCGAGCAATTTCCCATGGTGCGCCTGCGCCTCAACCAGCTGGGCCTGGCCAGGACCGGCGGCGAAGCCCTGGTCGACATCGCCTACCCCTGGCGGGCTGGTGGCGCGGGAGTCGGGGGGTGAACGAAAAGGGGCCCGGCGAACCGGACCCCCGCGTTGACCGCTCCTCGCCCGGCTCCTAGACTCGCCGCTCGCGCAAGCCGGCTCGGCCTGCGCCGCGCGGACACCGATACGGGATGAGCTGATGGCCAAGGGTCCGCAATTCACCGTCGAGTTTCCGCTCGAGGACGGCCGGC
>CAZVDW010000692.1:0-4881 GCA_964625645.1 uncultured Rhodospirillaceae bacterium | reverse complement strand
TTCCTCGACATGCCGCGTGCCGGCTGCCTGCTCAACCCGGGCCCGCTCTACCACAATGCGCCTTTCATCATGGCCCATCGCGGCCTGTTTCGCGGCAATATGGTGGTCGGCATGCAGCGGTTCGATGCGGCGGAGTCGCTGCGCCTGATCGAGGCGCACCGCGTCGAATGGGTGATGATGGTGCCGACCATGATGCACCGCATCTGGCGCCTCGAGGCCGCCGCGCGCGAGGCTTTCGACCTGTCGTCCTTGCGCATCGTCAGCCACGTCGCGGCACCCATGCCGGTCTGGCTCAAGCAGAACTGGATCGACTGGCTCGGGCCGGAGCGCGTCTGGGAGCTTTATGGCGGCACCGAAGGCACGGGTGCGACCTGGTGCAGCGGCACGGAGTGGCTGGCGCATAAGGGCTCGGTGGGCAAGATGGTGCGCGGCTCGCGCGTGCGCATCCTCGACGAGGACGGCAAGGATTGCGCGCCCGGAGAGATGGGCGAGGTCTTCCTGATGCCGGAAGCCGGGCCGGGCAGCAGCTACCACTATATCGGCGCCGAGGCCAAGGTCGCGGAGGGTGGTTGGGAGACCCTCGGCGATGTCGGTTGGCTCGACGCGGACGGCTATCTCTATCTCGGCGACCGCCGCGGCGACATGATCATCGCGGGTGGCGCCAACATCTACCCGGCCGAGGTGGAATCGGCGCTGGCCGAGCACCCCGGCGTCGACACCGTGGTCGCCATCGGCCTGCCCGACGAGGACATGGGCGAGGTCGTGCACGCCATCGTGCAGCCCCACGATGGTTGGCAGGGCAGGCTGGACCGCGCCACCCTGGCGGCATTCGTCGAGACGCGCCTGGCCCGCTACAAGACCCCGCGCTCTTACGAATTCGTAGACTATTCGTTGCGCGACGACGCCGGCAAGGTGCGCCGCTCACAGCTACGCTCCGAGCGGGTGCCGAAGTCGGACTAGGCCGGCTCCAGCTCGCGCTCGACCAGCGGCCTGATCTCGCTCATGAAGGTTTCCATGGTCGCGAGTGCCTTGGCGTGGGACGAGTCGCCGACCTGGAAATGGAACATGTAGTGCGAGGCGCCCGAGGCGCGGATCTCGCCGCAGAGGCGCTCGGCGATGGTCTCGCAATCGCCGATCAGCAGGTTCTTCGCCATTTCCTCGAGCGGGATCTCCTCCGGCAGGGGTTGCTCTATCATCATGCCGCCGTCCATCACCTCGGCGCGCCGCCTGAGCGCCGAGGCAAGGCGCATCTGGTGGCGGCAGTTGTCGGCGTATTCGAGCGTCTCCTCGCGGCTCCCGGTGACGCACATGAAACGCTGCACGCCGAGCGGCATGGTGTCCGTATCGCGCCCTTCCGCTGCGAACATCTCCGCGATGCGGGCGCGCATGGTGCTCTGGTAGTCCGCCCCCAGCCAGCGGCCGGTGAACATCGGCGTATAGCCGCGTTGGGCACAGAGGCGGTGGCCGAAGGGATTGTCGCCGGCCAGCCAGATGTCGGGCAGGCCATTGACCGGGCGGGCGCTGATGTGGGTCTCGGGCAGCTGGGTGTGCCGCCCGTCGTAAGAGAAGGTCTCCTGCTCGAAGGCGAGCACCATCATGTCGAGGAACTCGGTCAGCATGCCCTGGGCATCGGCCAGGTCCTTGCCGAAACGGTCGAACTCGTAGGGCTGGTAGCCGCTGCCGACGCCGAGCACCAGGCGCCCACGGCTCAAGCAATCGACCATGCCGATCTCGGCCAGCAGCCGCGCCGGATCGTAGAGCGGCACCACGACGACGGCGGGCCCGAGCTTGATCGACTCGGTGACGCCGGCGCAGTGCGCGGCCATCAGCAGCGGCGAGGGGCAGATGCAGTAATTGGAAAAGTGGTGCTCGGCGAACCAGGCGATCTCGAAGCCGAGCTGGTCGGCGTGGCGCACCTGTTCCACATGTTCCTCGAAGACCCGCTGCGGCGGTGTGCCTTTGTCGCGGTAGCCCATCAGGCCGAAATAGCCGAATTGCATCCATCCCTCCTGTCATCGATGCCGTATACTGCGCGACAGGCGAGGGGGAGAACAAGATGCGATTGGCGGACAAGGCGGCGATCGTCACCGGCGCGGGCTCCGGCATCGGCCGCGCGACGACGCATCGTCTGGCAGGTGAAGGGGCCAGCGTGCTGGCGATCGACCGCGACGGCGAGGGCCTGGCGGAGACGGCGCGGTTGGGCAACGGCCCCGGCGGCATCGAGACCCTGGTCGCGGACGTCACCGACGGCGATGCGCCTGCCGCCGCGTTCGCGCGCTGCCCGTCGGCCGATATCCTGGTCAACAACGCCGGCATCGGCGACGCTCGCGCCGCGCATCTGACCGGCGACGACGATCTCGACCGCTATCTCGACACCAATCTGCGCTCCCTGTTCCGCTTCTCGCGCCAGGCCGTCGGCGCCATGGCGGCGGGCGGATGTATCGTCAACATCGCCTCGATCTTCGGCATCACGGGCTTTCGCGGCAGCGCGCCCTATTCCGCGACCAAGGCGGCGGTCATTGGGCTGACGCGCAACATGGCGGCCGATTACGGTCCGGCCGGCATACGCGTCAACGCCATCGCGCCGGGGGTGATCGAGACGCCCCTGGTCGCGGATCGCCTGGCCGGCAATGCTTGGTTCGTCGATGCCCTGGTCGGCGGCACGCCGCTCGGGCGCACGGGCAAGCCGGAGGAGATCGCCGCCGCCATCGCCTTCCTCTGTTCGGACGATGCCGCCTTCATCAGCGGTCACACGCTGGTCGTCGATGGCGGCTTCAGCGCCACCCACTTCCGCGCCCGGCCGGAGGACGAGGCATGAGCCTGAGCCCGGTCCTCGACGGCCTCACCTTTCCCGAAGCGCCGCGTTGGCATGCGGGGCGGCTGTGGTTTTCCGATTTCTATTCCGAGCGCGTGTTGGCGCTGAACGAAGACGGCAGCGCCGAAACCATCGTGCAGGTGCCGGGCAGGCCGTCGGGCCTCGGCTGGGCGGCGGACGACAGCCTGCTCGTGGTCTCGATGCTCGAGCAACGCCTGATGCGTTACGCCGAGGGCAGGCTGGAGCGCTTCGCCGATTTATCGCCTTTCGCCACCGGGCCCTGCAACGATATGGTGGTGGACGAGCTGGGCCGCGCCTGGGTCGGCAATTTCGGCTTCGACCGCCACCAGGGCCAGGCGCAGCGAACCACCTGCCTGGTGCGCGTCGATGCGGATGGCAGCGCTCGGTCCGCCGCCGACGACCTGCTCTTTCCCAACGGCACGGCCATAACGCCAGATGGCACGCTGATCGTTGCCGAGACCTTCGCCCACCGGCTGACCGCTTTTCGCATGACAGACGATGGTGGCCTCGCCGACCGGCGCACCTTCGCCCAGTTCGACGACGTCTACCCCGACGGCATCTGCCTCGACGAAGAGGGCGCCATCTGGGTCGCCGACCCCTGGGGCAAGCGGCTGCTGCGCGTCTTCGACGGCGAGCGCATGACGCGCAGCATCGATCTTGCCCCGCGCGGCGCCTACGCCTGCATGCTCGGTGACGACGACCGCCGCACGCTTTACGTCTGCACCAACTCCGGCAGCGGCCCCGATATCGCGACCAAGGCCGACGGCCGCATCGAGACCATGCGCGTCGATGTGCCGGGCGCGGGCCTGCCATGAGCGAGATGCCGGATATGGACACAGGCTTCGCGGGCGAGGTGGCGATCGTTACCGGGGCGGGCGCTGCCGGCGATGGCATCGGCAACGGCCGGGCGGCGGCGATGCTGCTGGCGCGGGCCGGGGCGCAGGTGCTGGCGGTCGATCGCGACATCGCCCTGGCCGAGCGCACGGTCGAGATGATCGAAGAGGGCGACGGCGTCGCCGCGGCTTTCGCGGCGGACGTGACGGATCCGGCACAGTGCCAGGCCATGGTGGCCGAGGCCGTGTCGCTGTGGGGGCGGCTCGATTATCTCGACAACAATGTCGGCATCGGCAGCAGCGGCAGCGTCGTGGACGAGGACCCGGAGGATTGGCGCCGGGTCATGCAGGTCAATGTCGAAAGCATGTTCCTTTGTGCCAAGGCGGCGATCCCGGTGATGATCGAGAGCGGCGGCGGCGCCATCGTCAACGTCGCCTCCATCGCAGCGCTGCGCCCGCGCGGCCTGACCAGCTATTCCACCTCCAAGGGCGCGGTCATCGCATTGACCCGCGCCATGGCGGTCGATCACGGGCCCGACGGCATCCGAGTAAACTGCGTCGAGCCCGGTCCGGTCTTCACGCCGATGGTCTATGGCGAGGGCATGAGCGCCGCCGCCCGCGACCGCCGCCGCGCAGCCTCCGTGCTCGGCATCGAAGGCACGGGCTGGGATGTCGGCATGGCGGTGCGCTTTCTGTTGAGCCGCGAAGCGCGCTACATTACCGGCCATACCCTGGTGGTCGATGGCGGCGCCACCCTGGTCAGCCGGGCGCGGGCCTCGGACGACCAACCCGCCGACCCTTGAGGAGAGACGATGACCGACGAACAAGAACAAGCGCCTGCCCCGAGCCTCGAGTTGGTGCCGTCGCGGCAGTTTCCGGAATGGTTGGTCGAGCAACAGACGAGCCTCGCTTTCACCACCTACCAGGCGGGCAAGATCTTTCTTATCGGCAGCCAGCCCGACGGCAGGCTGTCGGTCTTCGAGCGCACGCTGGAGCGTTGCATGGGGCTGGCGGTGTCCGAGACCGGCTTTTACGTCTCCACGCTCTACCAGCTCTGGCGCTTCGAGAACGCGCTCGAGCCCGGCCAGGATGCCAACGGCTATGACCGTCTCTATGTGCCACAGCTCGGTTATGTCACGGGTGACCTGGACGTGCACGATATCGGCATCGACGCGGACGGCCGGGTGGTTTTCGTCAACACCCTGTTCGGCT
>CAZVDW010000691.1:0-2198 GCA_964625645.1 uncultured Rhodospirillaceae bacterium | reverse complement strand
GGCCCGAGGTGAGCACGCGGGTCACGGTCGACGGCGTCGTCACGGTGGTCGATTGCCATGCGGTCGCCGCCGGCCGCTTCGCCGACGACATGGCTGCCCTCGAAGCCCAGCGCCAGGCCGACGACGCCCTCGACCACGACGCGCCGCTCGCCGAGCTGTTCGCCGACCAGCTGGCCTGCGCCGACATGGTGATCCTCAACAAGACCGATCTGGTGGGCGAAGATGCCTTGCAGGCGGTGCGGAGCGAAGTCGCGGCAGGCGTGCGCGGTAATGCGGTGAAAGTTGTGCCGGCAGCCAGCGCCGCGGTGCCGGCGCAAGTGGTGTTCGGCATCGGCGCCGCGGCCGAGGACGACCTTGACTCGCGCCCTTCCCACCATGACGACGAAGGCGAACACGACCACGACGATTTCGACAGCTTCCATGTGGCCCTCGAGGCCATCACCTCGCCCGAAGCGCTGGCCGACCGGCTGCGCATCGTCACGGCCGCGCACGATATCTTCCGCATCAAAGGCTTCGTGGCGGTTGCCGGGCGCGACATGCGCCTCGTGGTGCAGGGCGTCGGCGACCGCTTTCAGCATTATTACGACCGCGACTGGGCCAAGGGCGAAGCGCGGCAGGGCCAGCTCGTGGTGATCGGCGCGCAAGGCTTGGACCGCGACGCCATCAGCGCCGCAATCAGCGCCTGACATGCACCTGCTGGCGGCCACGCCGGGAGCCATCCTCGATGGCGAGGAAGCGATCGATCTCGGCCAGACGCCGGGCGATATCGTGATTCTCTCCGCTGCCGACAGCGAGCTGGCGGGCCTCGCCCGTGCCCGCGACGCGGAAGGCCCGAGCCTGCGCCTCGCCAACGTCATGAGCCTCGGCCACAACATGTCGGTCGATATCTATGTCGAGGACATCGTCGCCCGCGCCAGGCTGGTCATCGTGCGCCTGCTGGGCGGCAGCGGCTATTGGGCCTATGGCGTCGAGCAGGTGGCCGCCACCTGCCACGAGCGCGGCATTCCCCTGGCGTTGTTGCCGGGCGACGACCAGCCCGACCCGGAGCTTGCGTCGCTGTGCACCCTGCCGGAAGCGAGCTGGCACCGCCTGTGGCAGTATTTCGTCCATGGCGGGGCGGAGAATTTCCGCAATCTGCTGGCCTATGCCGCCACCCTGAGCGGCCAGGCGGCACCATGGATCGAGCCGCTGCCCCTGCCCCGCGCCGGACTCTACTGGCCGCGCCAAAGCGTGGCCGCCATCGACGACCTGCACCCCCATTGGCACAGCGCTGCGCCAACGGCCGCGCTGATCTTCTACCGCGCCCTGACCCAGGCGGACGACCTGGCGCCGATCGATGCGCTGATTGCGGCACTCGGCGAGCGCGATCTCAACGCTTTGCCGATCTTCGTTGCCAGCCTAAAGGACCCGGTCTCGGCGGCAACGCTCGCAGCGCTGCTCGGCGAGGCGCCGCCGAGCGTGATCGTCAATGCGACGGGCTTTGCCGTCTCGCGCCCCGGCGCGCCGGCAACCAGCCCGCTCGACGGCTGCGACGTGCCGGTGCTGCAAGCCATCCTCTCGGGCGCATCGGAACAGGCCTGGCGCACCGGCACAAGCGGGCTGTCGGCCCGCGACATCGCCATGAACGTGGCCCTGCCCGAGGTCGACGGCCGCATCATCACGCGCGCCATCTCGTTCAAATCGGAAGCGCGCTACGACGAGGCGGCGGAGATATCGCTGCGCGCCCATGCACCGGTGGCCGACCGCGTGGCTTTCGTTGCCGACCTGACGCAGGCCTGGTGCGCACTTGCCCAAACGCCGGCGGGCGAGCGCCGTATCGCCCTGGTGCTCGCCAACTATCCCAACCGCGACGGCCGGCTCGGCAATGGCGTCGGGCTCGACACGCCGGCCAGCGCGCAAGGCCTGCTGCAAGCGATGGCGGCGGCCGGCTATCGCATCGAGGATATGCCCGATGACGGCCGTGCGCTAATCGAGCGCTTGGCAGAAGGCCCCACTAACGCTCTTGCAGGTCGCGCCGCAAAGACGGGTGGCGTTCGCTATCCGCTGGCCGACTACCGGAAATTCTTCGCTGATTTGCCCGAAAGCGTACAGGATGCGGTGGCGGCACGTTGGGGCAAAGCGGAGGTAGACCCCTTCGTGGACGGCGATGCCTTTCTCCTGCCCGCCCATCGCCTCGGCAACATCGCGCTGTGTTTGCA
>CAZVDW010000690.1:0-2140 GCA_964625645.1 uncultured Rhodospirillaceae bacterium | reverse complement strand
TATTGATTGCTTTCATCGTGATGGCTGCGTTTACGATTGAATGGAATCGCGCCGCATATCGTGAAATTCAAGACCAACAATCAGAATTTCATAGACACCTAACGGATACCATAGACCTTGCCGAAATGGAGGCGTTTCTGGTCATTACTCTGACTTATTCGAATGACGCCGAGAACCAAGATAGCCAGGATGTCGATCTGGCGAGGCAGTACCGAAGCGAAATTCGCAAAGCGTTAGAGATTATTGCTGATCAATTCACACTGATATCAAGTTACCAGGCTCGTGACGGGATTTCGTCCATCAGATCTAGTGTTGCCCGCGCCAATGGGCAGTTCGAGGCCCTAGTCGGGCGGGTCGCCGGCCTCCGACCCAGCACTGATGAAAGTGTGAGCCGCGCTGAAATTGTCGAGATTGCTAAGGGACTTCAGCTCACCTTGGAGCAGCTGAGGCGCTTGGTGGCGCTCGAGGGTAACCTGCGCGAGGAGAATAGCGTCGGGGAGCTGAGGCTACGCCTGGCGATATCAGTGTCATTGGTCTTCGGCTTGGCGTCGTTTGCCGTCATGTTGTCGGTGATGATCCTAAGAAGAATCCGGAGAATCTTGATAGTAGAGAAGCGTGCTCAAGAGGAGATTGTGCGGCTCAACGCGGAACTCGAACGGCGTGTTGCCGCGCGGACGGCCGAGCTGAGGCGCGAGAAGGACAAGGCCGAGAGCTACCTCGACATAGCCAACACCATGTTCTTGGCGCGAGATCGCGAGGGAAATATCACCCTGGTCAATCGCAAGCTCTGCGAGGTGGTCGGCTATGCCGAGGACGAGCTTTTGGGGCAGAACTGGCACCTGATGTGCGTGCCCGACGACGAGGTTGAGGAGCGCGACCGGAGGTACCTGGACAGGATCGCAGGCGGCAGCGAGGCCTTCGCGACAGATCACAATGCCGAGTTCCACATCGTGACCAAGGGCGGCGAACTGCGCACGGTGTCCTGGAGCGACAGCCCGATCCGCGACGACGACGGCACCTTGGTCGGGGTTCTCGGCGCGGCCGAGGATGTCACCGACCAGCGCCGAACCGAGATCGAGCTGCGCCAGGCGCAGCGCTCGGAGGCGATAGCCAATCTCGCCGGCGGCATATCCCATTCGCTCAACAATCTTCTGACGCCGATCGTCGCGCTCGGCGACATGCTTCAGGAGCGCTTGCCGGCCGACAGCGGCGATCAGGCATTCGCCGCGCAGATTGTCGAATCGGGCCGGCACGCCAGCGATCTGGTGCAGCGCATCCTCGCCTTCAGCCGCCGCGACGAGCCACGGCCGATCGTCAGCAACATCGCGGCGCTGGTCGAAGACACTGTCGAGCTGCTTCGCCAGACCATACCAACCACGATCACGATAGACCTGGACATCGATGCCGCCGTCGACGAGGTGTTCGCCGATCCGGTGCAGATCGAGACCGTGCTGATGAACCTGATCACCAACGCTGCCGCGGCGATCGGCGACAAGACCGGAAATATCGGGGTCACGCTCGACCGTCGGCACCTTGAAGCCGAGAGCGGCGAGCTGCAAGCGGGCGACTACGCCCGCCTCACCGTTGCCGACGACGGTCCCGGCATCCCCTCGGATGTCCTGGAAAACATCTTCAACCCCTTCTTCACCACCAAGGATGTCGGCGAGGGCACCGGCCTCGGCCTGTCTATTGCGGACGGTGTCATCAAGCGGCATGGTGGCGTCCTGCGGGTGCAGAGCGAGCCCGGCGCCGGCGCAAGATTCGAGGTCTACCTGCCGCTACACGACGCTCTTGAAGCAGCTTGAAGACAGCTCTCCCAGGCAAGAGGCGAGTCCTGCCATCAGCCGAGAACGAGGAAACCGGAGACAATGGCGACGATACTCATAATCGACGACGAGAAACCGATCCGCTTTACCGTGACGGCGATGTTGGCCGACGAGGGCCACGAGGTCTTGGAGGCAGAGAACGGCCAACAGGGTATTGCCGTGCTTGAAGACTGTCCGGTGGACGTAGTGGTGACCGATATCTTGATGCCCGAGCGCGAAGGTCTGGAGACGATCATGGAGATCAGGAGGCGCTGGCCGGACGTGTCCGTGATCGCGATCTCGGGTGGCGGGCGCACCGGCACAGCCAACTATCT
>CAZVDW010000689.1:0-2467 GCA_964625645.1 uncultured Rhodospirillaceae bacterium | reverse complement strand
CAGAGAGCGGTGTTACTCAGCGCGTAGCCGCCATACTCGCAGCAGATGCGGTCGGGCACGCTTGAGCACCCCTGACACGGTTCCGGAGCCAGCCCGACCATTTGAACGGTCGTACCCCGCGGCTCGCCGCGGCGATGTGGGCCATCAAAGCGATTCCATCTCAACGGATAAGGCTCTACATTGGGGTGGTCGGTT
Source organism: uncultured Rhodospirillaceae bacterium (assembly GCA_964625645.1). Classification (GTDB taxonomy): domain Bacteria; phylum Pseudomonadota; class Alphaproteobacteria; order UBA7887; family UBA7887; genus UBA7887. The sequence goes on along the minus strand of CAZVDW010000689.1, from coordinate 2,272 downwards.
TCCCCCCAGTTTCCATAGGTTGGCTTTGCGACTTTCCGAATACTTCCTTCCCACGCTCAAGGAAAACCCGAGCGAGGCGCAGATCGTCTCGCATCGGCTGATGTTGCGCGCCGGCATGATCCGCCAATCGAGTGCCGGCATCTATAGCTGGCTGCCGCTCGGCCACCGCGTGCTGCGCCGGGTCGAGCAGATCGTGCGCGACGAGATGGACGCCGCCGGCTGCCAGGAGCTGCTGATGCCGGCGATCCAGCCGGCGGACCTCTGGCGCGAAAGCGGGCGCTACGACGACTATGGCCGGGAGATGCTGCGCATCACCGATCGGCACCAGCGCGACATGCTGTTCGGGCCCACGCACGAGGAAGTCATAACGGATATTTTCCGTCATAATATCAAAAGCTATCGCGACCTTCCTAAGAATCTGTATCAAATTCAATGGAAGTTCCGCGACGAGGTGCGACCACGCTTCGGCGTGATGCGCGGGCGCGAGTTCCTGATGAAGGACAATTATTCCTTCGACCTCGACATGGACGCCGCGCGGCGCTCCTACAACCGCATGTTCATCGCCTATTTGCGCACTTTCGCGCGCATGGGCCTGCAGGCGATCCCCATGCGCGCGGCGGCGGGGCCGATCGGCGGCGACATGAGCCACGAGTTCATCGTGCTGGCCGATACCGGCGAGAGCGAGGTGTTCTGCGACGCGGCGCTGCTCGAACGCGACATCCTGGCCGACGATATCGACTATCGCGGCGATCTGGCGCCGCTGGTCGAGGACTGGACGAGCCACTATGCCGCGACAGACGAGGAACACGATGCCGCAGCCTTTGACGAAGCCGTGGCCGCCGACCGCCAGCGCACCGCGCGCGGCATCGAGGTCGGGCATATCTTCTATTTCGGCACCAAGTACTCGAAAGCCATGGGCGCGGTGGTGACCGGCGCCGACGGCGAGGCGATCACCGTCGAGATGGGCTCCTACGGCATCGGCGTGTCGCGGCTGGTCGGCGCCGTCATCGAGGCCAGCCACGATGACGCGGGCATCATCTGGCCGGAGGCCGTGGCGCCCTTCAAGGTCGGCATCGTCAATCTGAAGGCCAATGACGAGGCCTGCAACGAGGCTTGCGAGGCGCTGTATCGCCAGCTCGGCGAAGCCGGCGTCGATGTGCTCTACGATGATCGCGACGAGCGCGCGGGCGTCAAGTTCGCCACCATGGAGCTGATCGGCCTGCCCTGGCAGGTCGTGGTCGGCCCGCGCGGCCTCAAATCGGGCACGGTGGAGCTGAAAGCGCGCGGCGGTGGTGAGGCCGAGACGCTGTCGCCCGAGGCCGCCCTGGCAAGGCTCGCGGGCTAGCGTGTTTTCCCGCCTCGAGCGCTGGGTGGCATGGCGCTATCTGCGGGCGCGGCGTCGCGAAGGCTTTATCTCCGTCGTCGCGGGATTCTCATTGGTCGGCATCGCGCTCGGTGTCGCCACGCTGATCGTCGTGCTTTCCGTCATGAGCGGCTTCCGCGAGGAGCTATTGAGCCGCTTGCTCGGAATCAACGGCCACGTCACCGTTCACCCGGCAAGCTCGGCGCAAGGCATCGAGAATTTCGATGCCCTGGCCGCGACCTTGAGCGCCCGGGCCGAGGTGCGGCGGGCTACGCCGCAGATCCAGCAACAGGTCATGATCACCAACGCCGGTCGCGCGCGTGGCGCCCTGGTTCGCGGCGTGGCGCCGGAGCAGTTGCGTTCGCGCTCCTTAAGCGCCGAGGAGATGACCGAGGGCGCCTTGGCGCGCTTCGGCAGCGAAGACGGGGTCATGCTGGGCAGCCGCCTGGCGCGAACCTTGGGCGTCGAGCCCGGCGACAATGTGACGATCATCGCGCCGGAAGGCAAGGCGACCGTTTTCGGCACGATTCCCCGCGCCAGGGCCTATCCGGTGCTGGGGACCTTCAGGCTGGGCATGTCGGAATATGACAATTTGCTGGTATTCATGCCGCTGCCCCAGGCGCAGCTTCATTTCCAGCTGCCGGACATGGTCAACCAGATCGAAGTGTTCGTGAACGATCCGGATTTGGCCTGGCTGGCCTCGCAAGAGATCAACGCCGAGGTGCAAGGCATAGCTTATGCCACGCCCTGGCAGTCCAACTATCAGTATCTCGCCAATGCGCTCAAGGTCGAGCGCAACGTGATGTTCCTGATCCTGACGCTGATCATTCTTATCGCCGCCTTCAACATCATCTCCAGCCTGGTGATGCTGGTGCACGACAAGGGCAAGGGCATTGCCATCCTGCGCAC
>CAZVDW010000688.1:0-6320 GCA_964625645.1 uncultured Rhodospirillaceae bacterium | reverse complement strand
GGTCACAAGCGTCAGGTCATGATCAAAGATGCGCCATATGAGGGCAGTCAGGCCGCGGCCGACGACGACGATGGGGGGGTGTCGGGACCCGAGCTCAGCCCCTCAGTCGGCCAGGTGCGGGACAAGATCGGTGCCCGCCGGGTAAGTGCGCTGGAGCTAGCCGCACTGCTTTGCGAACAGCACAAGGGATATCTCGCCGGCCATGACCGAACGCTGATCGATCGGTTGCGCAATACCGATGGCGGCAAACAACGAAGGCGTGAAAGACCACTCGAACAACCGTTCCATGCATGGGCGAATAGCATTCGCGAGTTGATCCGATCGGACACGGCCCGCCGACTTCACACCCGAATGACTTTATTGGGGGTGGCGTTAATCGAGCGGGAGGTTTTTGCGGCGATTTACGACGACGGCGCCTTGGATGTGCTGCTGGAGGGGATTGCCAAGGAGCAGGAAGGCCGGCGCACGAAATAGGTCGAAGGCGGGAGCCCCTCGTCACAGGTCAATGGAGGCGAAAGAAGAGATGGAGTTCGCCGAACGCGACCAATTGGTGTCGCAATTGCTAACCAAAAAGGGCTTGCGGCGTTGGCGAGAGCGCACGCAGCAGTTCGAAAGCACACCGACCCTGAGCGATGCGGCGACGAGCGTGGACCGGCTGGGCCGGGACGCGTTCGCCCGGGCTCTCGCCGTACGTATCCGCTCAATGCGAGCGCTCTATGTCGAAGCGCCGCTGCTCATCCATCTCCATGGACCATGGGGATCGGGCAAGAGCTCACTCATAAAGATGATGCGCACTGCGCTCCAACTGGCAGACTCCAGGTTCCCGGCCAATGGCGCCGGCCAGCCTTTCCTGGTCGTCGAATACAACGCTTGGCAGTATCAACGGATCGACCCGCCCTGGTGGTCATTGATCGGCGTCATCAGCCATCAGGTCGGTACTCAGTTGCTCTCTCCATTCTGCGCCACAGGGCCCCTGAATTGGCTCGACCGGGCCACGCGGGCGCTTGGCCTGCTTGCCAAGCGATTCATCTTTCGTATTTGGTCGCCCAAGGCCCTATTCACGGCGTTCGGCATGATTGTCGCGACTCTGTCTGGATATTATTTGTATAATAAATATGTTGGTAACAATTCGCAAGAAACGTTGAAAGAAATTGCCACGATAATTGGTCTGGTTGGTGGTGCCTTTACGACGACCATGACGGTTATGGGCTTCTTCTTTCCTGCCTCGGAAAAAGCAGCAAGCCTTTTTGTCGGCTCTCGCAACGACCCCATGTTCCGTCTGCAGCGCCATATTCGCTCCATCACGCGGCGCCTGTTGCGCCAGCCGCTGGTAATATTCATCGATGACCTGGATCGATGTGACGCCGATTTCGTCGTGCGTCTTCTCGAAGGCATGCAGACCTTGTTTCGGGATGCACGAGTCACCTTCGTTGTGGCCGCCGACAGGACATGGCTGAACCAGGCCTATGAAATCGTCTATCAGCAGTTTGCGAACGTATCGACCGACAAGACACGGCCGTTGGGACTACTGTTCCTGGAGAAGACTTTCCAGATGTCCGTGGCCGTGCCGCAAATCTCGCCCGCGGTCCGCACCGCGTATTGGCGATCATTGCTGCACAAGGACGCGCCGGGAGGTGAAGCCGGGGAAGTCTCAGCAGCAATCGAGGAGAACATTCGCACGCTGGGAACCGAAGGCGAAGTCGTCGATTATGTGCGCGATCAGGCACCGGAATTGAGGCCGATGGCAGCCCGTGCCGCGATATTGCGGTTGGCGGCACCGGATATGGAACGGGATATCCTGCGCCACCGTCTGGAAAAGTTTGCCGATTTGCTCGAGCCTAATCCGCGGGCGATGAAGCGCCTTGCCATGGCCTACGGCATGAACCAGGCAACAGACATCTTACTGGGAAATTACACCGATCCCGACAAGCTGGCTCTGTGGACAATCGCCTCTATGCGTTGGCCCTTGCTTGTCGATTGGCTGGCCGAGCATCCGCAAGACATCACCTGGATATCCAGTGGCGAATCTCTTTCGAGAGGGCGCGACAAGTCGCCGCCGGAACTGGTCGGGCTGTTCAGCGACCCCGAAGTCCGGCAGGTTTTTCTCGGCCTTGATGCGAGCGGCGAGACGATCGTCGAGGAGGGGTTGGATACCAGGACTTTCAGCACACTCAGCCGGCTCGCATCGTCCCAATAGTCCGCCCCCCTCTAAGCCTGCTCCGCCTCACTCATACTGCGGCAGCTGGCGCGTTGCCGGCGTGACCGGCCCTCGCCAATGATGTCCAGCATCTCCGGCACCCCCTCAAGCCTTGCTCCGCCTCACTCGCCAGGCGCTCTGCCCGCCTCGATCGCATCCAGGGTCTTGTCGAGCGCCACCAGATCGGCCGGCAGCGGCATGCCTGTGGCCTTCATCTCGTTCAACATCTCACGCAGCTTGAAGTGGATCTCGTGCAGGTCGTCCGGCTCGCTTTCCATCTCTTGCACGAGCACGTTGATGCCCGCGGTCAGTTCCTCGATATCCATGGCGCAAGCCTTTCCTGCTATGCCTGCTCCGCCTCGATGACGCCGCGGCGGATGGCGCGGGTTTCCGTGAACAGCTCTTCCAAAAAGTCGCCTTCGCCGCGGCGGATGGCGCGTTGCAGGCGCGACAGGTCCTCGTTGAAGGTGCCGAGCATCTCAAGCACCGCCTCGCGGTTGGCGAGGAAGACGTCGCGCCACATCACCGGATCGGAGGCGGCGATGCGGGTGAAGTCGCGAAAGCCCCCGGCGGCGTATTTGATCGCCTCCTTCTTGGTGCGGTCCTCGAGGTCGCTGACCGTCGAGACGATGTTGTAGGCGATCAGATGCGGGATGTGCGAGGTGATGGCGAGCACGATGTCGTGGTGCTCAGGGTCCATGGTGTCGACCCGGCTGCCGACCCCACGCCACAGCGCCGCGACGCGCTCGACGGCCGCCGCATCGGTCTCGGGCGTCGGCGTGAGCACGCACCAGCGGCCCTCGAAAAGCTCGGCAAAGCCAGCCTCGGGCCCGGAATGCTCGGTACCGGCGATGGGGTGGCCCGGCACGAAGCTGACACCGTCCGGCAGCTGCGGCGCCACGGCCTCGATCACCGAGCCCTTGACCGAGCCGACATCGGTGACGACAGCGCCGGGCGCAAGCCCGGGCGCGATTGACGCCGCCGCAGCACCGCTCGCCCCGACCGGCACGGCAAGCACCACCAGATCGGCGCCGCGGGCACACTCGGCGGCATCGTCGATCACCGCATCGACAATGCCGAGCGCGGCCGCACGGGCGCGGGTCTCGGCGCTGCGCGAAGTGGCCACGATCTCGGCCGCCAGACCACGCCCGCGCATGGCGCGCGCCAGCGAGCTCGCGATCAGGCCGATACCGATCAGCGCCACGCGCCGAAACAAAGGCTTCGCTGTCTCAGCCATCAGGGCTTGGCAACGACCGGGCGGGCATAGGCGCCGAGCACCACGGCACGGGCGATCGCCTCTCCGGCCTGGCTGCGAAAAGCTTCGAGACGCGGCTCGGCACGGGACAAAAAGCCTTCGACCGAGACCAGATACATGGCGTGCCCGTCCTCCTCCGGGTCATGCCAGGCGGCCATCCAGCGGGCGCTGAGGCCGCTGGCGGCGAGATCCTCGAGCACCCGGTCGCGGCTGATATCGGCAACCCGCTCTATGCCGACCAGACTGACGTCGTCCTCCGTCGCCTCGGGCTCGATCATGGCGACCGCAAATGCCGAGGGCAGATCCCCTTCGCCGGCCCTCTCGTAAAAAGGAAGCTTGGCAACGACTCTCGGTGCATCGCCACCGTCGACAACCAAAGCCCGCCACCAGGGATTCGACCGCTCGCCGACGGGCATCGGTAGAATGCCAATCGAAATATTGCCGTTCCAAATATCGGAGATGATCTGGCTGACGGCGGAATATTTGTGCAGCGGCGTGCCGGTACCGAATTGGTCGCGCGCCAATTCGCGATAGATGTCGAGGCCGTCCGGCGCGAAGACGGCAATGCTGAAGTCGCTCTGCAACGCCACCTGCGCGGATAGCAGCTCACGCCAGATGCGCACCAGCACCTGGCGCGGAAAAGGTCCCGCATGACGGGCCAGGAGACGCCGCAGGATAGCCGCCTCGCGGCCCGGCCTGAGCGCGAGCGGCACCACACCGGATTGCCGCTTGAGGGCACCGATTTCTGACACGATGTCGGTCCGGCGCATCAAAAGATCGTGAATCTGATCGTCGATCCGGTCGATTTCGAGGCGCAGATTGTCTAGCGGTTGGTCCTTGGCCATGCCTGATTCGGAAACGCTGTTGTGCGGGAGGTCGTGGCGGGAGTGTACAAGGGCGCCGGCACGGGGGAAAGCGAAACCGCACGGCCAAGACAGCTCAGGTCGCCAAAGAAAGCGTTGACAGAGGCGCGGCGCCACTCCTACCAATGATGCGTCCCGACGATAGTGAGTAGCAACCATAATGGGCCAGTCCGAAGCGTCCGAGGCCCGGGTCGCATTGCACCCGGGCGGCGCAGTCAAGCACCACCCCGCCGTCGTTCTCGGCGAGGACAAGCCGTTGCGCCTTGCCAGCGGCGCCGAGATCGGCCCGTTCACGGTTGCCTATCAGACATGTGGCACGCTCAATGCAGAGCGCGACAACGCGGTGCTGGTCTGCCATGCGCTGACCGGTGACCAGTACATGGTCGGCACCCACCCCATCACCGGACGCCCGGGCTGGTGGCAGGACATGATCGGGCCGGGCCGGCCGTTGGACACGTCGCGATACTTCATTATCTGCGCCAATGTGCTCGGCGGCTGCATGGGCACCACCGGCCCCGCCGACATCGACCCCGAGAGCGGCGAGCCCTATGGCATGCGCTTCCCGCTGATCACCATTGGCGACATGGTGGAGGCGCAGGCGCTGCTGCTCGATCACCTGGCGATCGATAGCGTGCTTGCCGTGGTCGGCGGCTCGATGGGCGCCATGCAGGCGCTGGAATGGGCGCATCGCTTTCCCGAGCGGGTTTTCGCGTCGGTGCCGATCGCCGGCTCGGCGCGCCATACCGCCCAGAACATTGCCTTCAACGAGGTCGGACGGCAGGCCATCACCTCCGATCCCAACTGGCATGACGGCGGTTACGCCGCCCAGGCCAGCCGCCCCGCCCAGGGCCTGGCCGTGGCGCGCATGGCCGCCCACATCACCTATCTCTCCGACGAGGCCCTGCACCGCAAGTTCGGCCGCGGCCTGCAGGATCGCGACCGGGTGACCTACGGCTTCGAGGCGGACTTCCAGGTCGAGAGCTATCTGCGCCATCAGGGCCGCAGCTTCGTCGAGCGCTTCGACGCCAATTCCTATCTCTACATCACCCGGGCGATGGACTATTTCGACCTCGCGGCCGAGCATGGCGGCTCGTTGCAGGCGGCTTTCACGGACACGCCGGTGCGCTTCTGCCTGATCTCGTTCACCAGCGACTGGCTGTTCCCCACGGCCGAGAGCCGCGCCGTGGTGCACGCGCTGAACGCCAATGCCGCCAATGTCAGCTTCGTCGAGATCGAGACCGACAAGGGCCATGACAGCTTCCTGCTCGATGTGCCCGAGTTCGCCGCCATCCTGTCGGGCTTTCTCGACGGCGTTGCCGCCCAGCGCGGGCTCGAGCCGCGGTGAGCGATTCGGCACCGGTGACCGCGGCGGCGCGGGCGGCGCCGATCCGCGTCGACCTGCAGCTCATTGCCGATATGGTCGAGCCGGGCTGCCGCCTGCTCGACGTGGGCTGCGGCGACGGCGCGCTGCTGCGCCATCTGGTGCAAGCCAAGGGCGTCGACGGGCGTGGCATCGAGATCAGCCGCGAAGGCGTCAACGCCTGCGTCCGCGAAGGACTGTCGGTGGTGCAGGGCGATGCCGACAGCGACCTGGTGGACTACCCGGACGGCGCCTTCGACATGGTGGTGCTGAGCCAAACCCTGCAAGCCACCCATAACCCGCGGCAAGTGCTGCTGCAGCTCCTGCGCATCGGCCGCCAGGCCATCGTGTCGTTTCCCAATTTCGCCTATTGGCGCTGCCGCCTGCAGCTCGCCTTCGGCGGCTGCATGCCGGTGACCGGGAGCCTCGACAACCCCTGGTACGCCACGCCCAACATCCACTTCTGCACCATTCGCGACTTCACGCGGCTGTGCGGCGACGAAGGCATCACGATTGAGCGCAGCTACGCCCTGAAGAACGACGGCTCGAAGGGCGGATTGTCCGGCAATGCGCTGCTCGCCAACCTGCTCGGCGACCAGGGCGTGTTCCTATTGAAGCGGAGGACGCCCTAGAGCACGTCGCAGC
>CAZVDW010000687.1:0-3163 GCA_964625645.1 uncultured Rhodospirillaceae bacterium | reverse complement strand
CCATCTCCACGATGAAGTCGATCACCTTGTCCTCGTAGATCGGCGCCTGCAACTCATTCATGGCCTGTGGGTTGTTACGGAAGTAGTCGAAAATCTGCTGCTCCTGGCCGGGATAGCGGCGCGCCTGATCCATGACCGCGCGGTTGAGCTCTTCCTGAGGCACGACGATCTCGTTGCGTTGGCCGATTTCCGACAACAGCAGGCCGAGGCGGATGCGGCGCTCGGCTATGCGGTGGTAGTCCTTGCGCGCCTCCTCTTCGGTCTCGTCCATGTCGTCCCAGGTCTTGTTTTCGTCCTCCATGTCATGGGTGACCTGGTGCCAGATCGACTCGAACTCCCGCTCCAGCATGCCGGGCGGCACTTCGAAGTCGTGCTCCGCGGCAAGCTTGTCAAGGATCTCGCGCTTCAGGCGCGTGCGCGACGCCGTGTTGTAGTCGCGCTCGATCTGGTCGCGCACGGCAGCCCGCAAGGCCGCCAGGTCGCCGAGGCCCATGCGCTCGGCCAGGGCGTCATCGATCGCGGTTTCCTTGCGCTCGAGGAGCTGGTGCACCTTGACCTCGAAGATCGCCTCCTTGCCGGCCACGGCCTCGCCGGGATAGTCCTCCGGAAAGGCCACCTTGACCTCGACGTCGTCGCCCGCCTTGGCGCCGATCAGTTGCTCTTCGAAGCCCGGTATCAGCGAGCTCGAGCCGATTTCGATCTGGAAATCCTCGGCGGTTCCGCCCTCGAAGGCCTCGCCCTCGATGCGGCCGGTGAAATCGATGCGCAAGGCATTGCCTTGCGCCGCCTCGCGCGCTTCCTCGACGGGCTCGAAGTCCTTCTGCTCTTCGGCGATCTTTTGCAGCGCCTCGTCGACGGCCTTGTCGTCCACCTCGACCTTGAAGCGGCTGACCTCCATGCCCTTGAGGTCGCCCGGCTCGATATCCGGCAAGGTCTCCAGCGACAGGGTGTATTCGAGATCGGCGCCGTTCTCGAAGTCGCCCATGTCGATCTCGGGTTGCATCGCCGGACGCACGCCGTGGTCCATCATCGCCTGCTGCGACGACTTGTTGACCGTTTCCGACAGCACCTCGTCCATCACCGCTTTCTCGAAGCGCTTGCGCAGCAGTGCCAGCGGCGCCTTGCCCGGCCGAAAGCCTTTGATTTCAGCGGTTTCCTGAATCGACGACAGCTTCTCGACGATCTGTGTCTCGATCTCGTCGGCGGGCACGACCACTTTGTATGCGCGCTTGAGACCTTCCGAGAGTGTTTCCGTTACCTGCATGACGAACTCTGTTGTGATTGCCGAAAAGACGACGACGATGACCCGCAGCGAAGCTGGCGGAGTGTGGTGCGGGCGAAGGGACTCGAACCCCCACGGCCTTGCGGCCACCAGGACCTAAACCTGGCGCGTCTACCAGTTCCGCCACGCCCGCCGGCACCGCAGCCGGGCCGAATCCCGCAGCCGCGGGAGGGCGCGCAAGATGTAGCCCGTCGTCAGGCGAAGACCAAGGAAAACTTATAGGCGGGAGAGACAGGCCTGGGCCGCGGCATCGAGAATGGCCTCGCTGTCGATACCGTGGGCGTGATAGAGATCGGCCAGGTTGCCCGACTGGCCGAAGGCCGAAACCCCCAGCGGCTGCACACGGTGGCCGGCCACCGAGCCGAGCCAGGCGAGCGTCGAGGGATGGCCGTCGAGCACCGTCACCAGGGCCGCATCCGGCGCCAAAGTGGCCAGCAGACGCTCGATCGGCGCGCTCGCCGCCTCGCCTGTCTGGCGCCGGCCCCTCGCCGCCGCCCAGCCGCGGTAGGCGCGGTCGGCGGACGGCATGGCGAGCAGGCCAACGCCCGGAATATCCTCGGCGATGGCGGCATGAGCCTCGGCCACCTCGGGCGCCACGGCACCGCAATAGACGATGGCGAGCTCGGCGCCGGGGCTCGGCGCCACCTGCCAATAGGCGCCGTCGAGAACGGCATCGGCATCCAACTCACGGCTCGGCTGACCGATCGGTCGGGTGGAGAGGCGCAGATAGACGGAGCCGCCGTCCTCATCCTGCATATGCTCAAAACCCCAATGCATTATGGTGGAAAGCTCATCCACATAGGCAGGTTCGAAATAGGTCAGGTTTGCTTGCGCGATACCCATCGGCGGCGTGCTCAGCGACTGATGCGCGCCGCCTTCCGGCGCCAGGGTGACGCCCGACGGCGTGCCGACCAGCATGAAGCGGGCGTCCTGATAGCAGGCGTAGATCATGGCATCCTGGCCGCGCGCGATGAAGGGATCGTAGAGCGCACCGACCGGCAGCAGGCGCGTGCCGAACATCTCGGCCGACAGACCCAGCGCGGCCAGCGTCAAGAAGAGGTTGTTCTCGGCAATGCCGAGCTCGATGTGCTGGCCGCTCGGCGAGGCGCGCCAGCGCTGCGCCGAGACCACGTGCTCGTCGCGGAAGGTATCGGCGCGCTCCTGGCGGTCGAAGATCTGGCGCTGATTGACCCAGCCGCCGAGATTGGTCGACACCGTGACGTCAGGCGAGGTCGTAATGAGCCGGCTGGCCAGCTCGCTGTCGCCGCGGCCGATATCGTTGAGAATGCGGCCGAACGCCTCCTGGGTCGAGGCCGTCTCCTTGACCGAAACCGCCAGGCTGTCGGGAATCGCCACGCGCGGCGCCACGAAACGGCGCTTCACATCCGCCGCGAAGGGTGCCGCGTCGATGACCGCCTGCAAGGCTTCCGGTGCCATGTCGAGGCCCGCGAAACGCTCCCACTCGTCGCCGTCGGCGATGGCATTCATGGCCTTGAAGCGGTCCATCTGCTCGGGCGTCATGAGGCCCGAGTGATTGTCCTTGTGGCCCGCCAGCGGCAGCCCCTTGCCCTTGACCGTATAGGCGATGATGGCCTGGGGCCGGTCGCTCATCGCCGCCTTGGCGTAGGCTTCGAGCACGGTCTCCAGGTCATGGCCGGCGAGATTGGTCATCAGCGCATGCAGGCCATCGTCGTCGTGTTCGTCGAGCAGCGCCTTGATGCCCCCCGTATCGCCAATATCGCGCTTGAGATGCTGGCGCCAGGCCGGGCCGCCCTTGAAGGTCAGCGCCGAATAGAGCTGGTTGGGGCAATTGTCGATCCAGTCGAGCAGCGCCTCGCCGCCCGGGCGCGGCGCCTGGGCCTGCAAGAGCTTGCCGTATTT
>CAZVDW010000686.1:0-3383 GCA_964625645.1 uncultured Rhodospirillaceae bacterium | reverse complement strand
GCTGACGCGCGACCTTACGCCGCCCCCACCTGGAACGGCGTCCCCTCGTCGCGGTCAACTCGTACCTTAACTATGTGGGGCCTGTTGTGGCCGAAGCAAGGCCCCCCGCGCCTGCCACATCCTGGGCCAGCGCATCGCGTTGATGCCGCAAAGCGAGCATTTGGGCAAGGGCTTCCTCGCTCGGGTTCTCGCCGAGTGCCACGGTGGCGGCTGCGATCTCGGCATCGAGCAGCGTGCGGCGGTGCAACGCGGCGACGTGACGCCAGCCCGTCAGCGCCTCGTCATCGCCGGCCTCGGCACGGACGAAACCCTCGGCAAGCCCTGCCCCCCACCCTGACGGCGTGGTCAGGGCCAGGGCCTCCGGCGCCAAGCCGGCATCGGCAAGGCGCGCCCGTAAGCCATCGTGGCCAAGCGCCTCACCCTCCGCGGCAATATCGCCCAAGGCATGGCGCAAGCGCTCAAACGCAGGCACCGCGAAGCTCATCGCCACCAGATCCTCGACCGTATCGGCAAGCAGGCCCGGATGGTTGAGCAACGTGGCAAGCAACAGGCGTTCGCGCCGCTCCGTCTCGGCGTCACCGCCGCGCGCTGCCGCGGTGACCGCAACCGCGCGGTCGCGCCGGGCCGCTTCATAGGGGCCGATGTCCAGGTCCGGCTGGGCCGAGTCGCGATCCGACCAAGACGCCTTGCGGCGGCGCCCGGCACCACGGGCCGGTGCGGCAAATGTCTCCTGGAAGCGGCGGCGGAACTCCACGCCATATTGCCCGCGCACGTCGCTGTCGCGAATCGCCGCCACCATATGGTCGAGATCGCGGCGCAGGCCGGCGCGGCGCTCCGGTGTGTCGAAGCGGCCGCCGGCCAGCATCTGCCCCCATAGCACGTCGACCAGCGGCTGGGCCGCATCGAGCCGGGCGCTCAGCGCCGCCGCACCATGGGCGGCAAGCAGGCTGTCCGGGTCCTCGCCCTCGGGCAGGAAGGCGAATCGCAAGGAGCGGCCCGGGCTGAGCAACGGCAAGGCGCGCTCCGCCGCGCGCGAGGCCGCGCGGCGCCCGGCCGTATCGCCATCGAGACAGAGCACGGGTTCCGCGGCAAGGCGCCACAGCGCCGCCATTTGCTCATCCGCCAAGGCCGTCCCCAAGGGCGCCACGGCATTGGCGAAGCCCGCGCCGGCCATGGCGATGACGTCCATATAGCCTTCGGTGACGATGACCGTGCCGGTGTCCCGCGCGGGCTTGCGGGCGCGCGCGAGGTTGTAGAGCGCCTGGCGCTTGTGAAAGACAGGCGTTTCCGGCGAATTGAGATATTTCGGCTGGCCGTCGCCGAGCACGCGGCCACCGAAGCCGATGCAGCGCCCACGGCTGTCGGCGATCGGAAACATGATGCGGCCGCGGAAGAAGTCGAAGCATTTGCCATCGTCGGCGCGGCGCGCCAAGCCGGATTCCACGGCCAAGTCCTCGTCCACGCCCGAGGCGGCCAAATGGGGCAGCAGCGCATGGCGGCGATCCGGCGCCCAGCCGATGCCGAATTCCGCGATAACCTCCGCGTCAAGGCCTCGGCGGGCCAAGTAGTCGCGCGCCAGCGCGGCATCCTCGCGCCGCAGGGCACGGCCGAACCAAGCCTCGGCGATCGCCAGCGCCTCCATCACCGTCGCCTGGCGCGCGGCCTGCGCGCGTGCCTCGGGCGTTGGCTCCGGCACGCTCAGTCCGGCCTCGGCCGCGAGCCGCTCCACCGCCTCGGGAAAGGCAAGGCCGTCATGTTGCATCAGGAAGCCGATGACGTCGCCGTGGGCGCCGCAGCCGAAACAATGGAAAAAAGCCTTGTCGTCGTTGACCGTGAACGACGGTGTCTTTTCCTTGTGAAAGGGGCAGAGGCCGACATGTTCGCGGCCACGGCGGGTGAGGCGAACGCTGCGCCCCACCACCTCGCTGGCAGGCACACGGGCGCGAATGTCATCAAGGAATTGCGGCGGCAGGCTCATGCGCCGCCCGCCAGGGTCTCCTTCACCAGCGCCGATGCCTTGGCGAAGTCCATGCGCCCGGCATAGGTCGACTTCAGCGACGCCATGACCCTTCCCATGTCCTTGACCGAGCCGGCCTCGAGCTCGTCCAAGGTGGTTCGCACGGCGGCCACGGTTTCCGCTTCATCGAGCGCCTTCGGCATATAGCCTTCGATAATCGAAATTTCCTCGGCCTCCTGGCGCGCCAGCTCGTCGCGGCCGGCCTGTTCGTAAAGCGCGATCGAATCGCGCCGCTGGCGGACCATCTTGTCGAGCATTTCAAGGATACGCCCGTCGTCGATACCAACCTCGTTGCCATCGCTGCGCGCGGCAATATCGCGATCCTTCAAGGTTGCCAGGATCAGCCGCAGGGTCGCTACACGGCAGCGCTCCTTGGCTTTCATGGCCACCTTCAAGTCAGCGGCGAAACGGGTTCTCGGTTCCGTCATCGGAAACCCCGCACTATCAGGCCGCGGTATCGTCTCGCGGCGTGCCCCTGCCGCCTCCCACGACCGGGCCGGGAAGGGTGAGACATCGGGCGCCATGAGTCCATTCACAAATAACGAAATTTTTAAGACGTTGATATTCCACAATTTTAATCCGACGAAAGGACGCTTGACGGCCGTGCAGCCGGTGCGTAGTTTCCGCCAGCTTCGCCCGCAGGATAAGCGAATCGCGCATCATGTCTAAGACCGATAGTTCCGCCCGCCGCGCCGGCCCACCGACAGCGGTTCTCGTGCTCGGCGACGGCCGCACCGTCAGTGGCCGGGGCCTCGGCGCCAGCGCCAGCGCGGTCGGCGAAGTCTGCTTCAACACCTCGATGACCGGCTATCAGGAAATCATCAGCGATCCCTCCTATGCCGGCCAGCTGATCACCTTCACCTTTCCTCACATCGGCAATATCGGCAGCAACGAAGACGATCTGGAAACCGGCACGCCGGCCGCCCGCGGCTGCGTGCTGCGCTGCGACATCACGGAGCCGTCGAACTGGCGCGCAAGCCGGCATCTCGACGCCTGGCTGGCCAGCCACGGCCTGCCCGGAATCGCCGGTGTCGACACCCGCGCGCTGACCCGGATCGTGCGCGAGAGCGGCGCCCCCAACGGCGTCATCGCCCACGACCCGGACGGCAATTTCGATATCGCTGCATTGCGCGAACAGGCGGCTGCCTGGCCGGGCCTCGAAGGCATGGACCTGGCGCGGCAGGTGAGCTGCACGCAAAGCTATGCCTGGGATCAGACGAGCTGGTCGCTCGACGGCGGCTTCGGCCGCCTGGAGACGCCCGAGCGCCATGTGGTGGCGGTGGATTTCGGCGCCAAGCACAACATCCTGCGCTGCCTTGCCAGCGCCGGCTGCCGGGTGACCGTGGTGCCGGCAAGCGCCAGCGCC
>CAZVDW010000685.1:0-5509 GCA_964625645.1 uncultured Rhodospirillaceae bacterium | reverse complement strand
CAGCGCCAGGCGCATGGCCTCCTCGGTGGGGATGGTGAAGGCCTCGTCCATGCCGTTGGTGTGCAGACTCTGGCAGCCCCCCAGCACGGCGGCGAGGGCCTGATAGGCGGTGCGCACCAGGTTGATCTGGTATTGCGGCTTGGTCAGCGATGCCGCCGCGGTCTGGGCGTGGAAGCGCAGGCGCATCGATTCCGCCTTCTGCGCCCCGAAGCGCGTCTTCATGATCTTGGCATAGACCCGGCGCAGGGCGCGGAATTTCGCCACCTCCTCGAACATGTCCGCCTGGCTGACGAAGAAGAACGACAGCCTGGGCGCGAACTCGTCCACCGACAGGCCCGAGGCCACCACCTCCTCGACATAGGCGATGGTGTTGGCCATGGTGAAGGCGGCTTCCTGGACCGGCGTCGCCCCGGCCTCGGAGATGTGATAGCCGGAGATGTTGACCGGATTGTAGCGGCGCATGTGCCGCGCGCCATAGGCGATGCAGTCGCGCACCAGGCGCACCGAGGGGCGGATGGGATAGATCCATTCCTTCTGCGCCACGTATTCCTTGAGGATGTCGGCCTGGATGGTGCCCGAGAGGTCATGCAGGTCGTAGCCGCGGCGCCTGCCCAGCGCGATGTACATGGCGTACATCACCCAGGCGCTGGGGTTGATGGTCAGCGAGACCGAGATTTGCGTCAGGTCGATGCCGTCGAAGAGCTTTTCCATGTCGTCGATGGTGTCGATCGCCACGCCCTCGCGGCCGACCTCGCCATGGCTCATGGCATGGTCGGAGTCGTAGCCCATCAGGGTCGGCATGTCGAAATCGGTCGACAGCCCGCTCTGGCCTTGCGCGAGCAGATAGCGGAAGCGCTCGTTGGTGTCCTCGCCGGTGCCGAAGCCGGCGATCTGGCGCATGGTCCAGAGCCGGCCGCGATACATGGTGGGGTAGGGGCCGCGGGTGAAGGGATAGCGCCCCGGCAGGCCGATATCCTCGAGCGGCGTGTCGGCCACGTCGAGCGCCGTATAGGTGCGCTTGAGGTCGAAGCCCGACTTGGTGCCGTAGCTGTCGTGGGATTCCGGCTGGCGGGCGAGGAAGGCGGCGACGTCCTCGGCCTCCCATTCGGCGCAGGCCTGCTCCAGCTGCTCCAATGCCATGCCGTCGTGAACCGCGCTTGCCTTGCTCATGCCGCGCCCTCCTCATTGAGAATGTCCAACAATGCCAGCGCCGCCCCATGCGGGTCCAGCTCTCGCGCGCCGACGCGGTCGATGATGGCCTGGGCTTGCACCCCGCGCCCCGTGGCGTAGCGCTCGCGAATAATGCCTTCGGCGATCTTCAGCGTGCGCGTCTCGGCGCTGCGGCGGCGCCGCGCCGCCAGCGTGCCGCTGTCCTTGAGATGGGCACGGTGGGCGTCGATGAGGCCGAGCAGGTCCGCGATGCCGTCGCCGGTCAGCGCGCTGGTGGCCAGCACCGGCACCGCCCAGCCCTGTTGCCTGAGCTCGCCCAGCATCAGCATCTGCTTGAGCTCGGCGACGGTCTTGTCGGCATCCGGGCGGTCGCCCTTGCTGACCATGTGGATGTCGGCGATCTCGAGCACGCCCGCCTTGATGGCCTGGATGTCGTCGCCGAGCCCCGGCGCGGAGACCACCACCGTGGTATCGGCGACACGCACGATATCGACCTCGTCCTGGCCGACGCCGACGGTCTCGATGATGACCGGATCGAAGCCGGCCGCGTCAAGCAGGTCCACCGCATCGAGGCTGGCGCGCGCCAGCCCGCCCAGCGCCCCCCGCGAGGCCATGGAGCGGATGAAGATGCCCGGATCGCCGGCGATGTCGGCCATGCGGATGCGGTCGCCGAGAATGGCACCGCCCGAGAACGGGCTCGAGGGATCGACCGCGACGATGCCCACTTTCCGGCCCTGTTCGCGCAAGGCGATCGCAAGCGCGCGCACCAGGGTCGATTTGCCGCAGCCGGGCACGCCGGTCAGCCCGATGACATGCGCCCGCCCGCCATGGGCATAGGCTTGCGCCAGCGCCGGGCGGCTGGCCGCGTCGCCGGTCTCGGCGCGGGTCATCAGGCGGGCGATGGCGCGGGTCTCGCCCGCCAGCAGGCGCGGGATCAGGGCGAGCGCGTCGTCAGGCGCCATGGTTGCCTCCCGCCATCAGGCTACGGAACAAATCGCGGTCGTCGATGACGCGCCGCGCCTTGAAGTCGGTGCGCGGGAGCTCGCCGACGGCTGTCACTTCGACCCGCGTGCGCACGCCCAGCACCTTGAGCAGGGCGGCGGCGCAACGCTCGCCGAAGTCCGGGCCTGCGGCCTGCGCGGGCTCGACGCGCACCAGCAGCTCGTCCATGGCGCCCTCGCGGGAAATGACGATGCGGTGCTCGCCGCCATAGCCGTCGACGGTATTGAGCACGGCATCGATCTCGGAGGGGTAGATGTTCTCGCCGCGAATCTGGAACATGTCGTCGATGCGGCCGTAGACCCCGTCCGGCAGGCGCGGATAGCTGCGCCCGCAGGGGCTGGGGCCGTCCACCCAGTGGGTGAGATCGTTCGACAGCAAGCGAATCATCGGCTGCGAGGTGCGCTCGAGGTGGGTGTAGACCGGGGTGCCGCGGCTGCCGTAGGCGACGCGGGCATGGCTCGCCGGGTCGCAGACCTCGTGATAGACCATGTCCTGCCACAGCAGCATGCCCTCGCTTGCCTGTGCCGAGCCGGCGGCGCTCATGAACGGTGTCATCTCGGCCATGGTGCCGCAGTCGAAAACGGCGGTGCCGTAGGCCTCCTCGATGCGCTGGCGGATGCCGGGGATGGAGGCGCCGGGCTCGCCCGAGAAGAACATGACTTTAAGGCCGAAATCGCGCGGCTCGTAGCCCTCTTCGCGCGCCACTTCCGCCAGGTGCAGGGCGTAGGACGGCGTGCCGTAGAAGGCCTGCGGCCGTACCGCGTCGAGCCAGGAGGCGGCGCGCGCGGTCATGCCGCCGGCCCCGGCGCCGAAGGGAAAGACCCGGCAGCCCAACCGCTCGGCCCCCAGCATGGCGCCCCAGGAACCCAGGTACAGCGAGAAGATGGCGGCGACGAACAGCGTGTCGCCGGGCCGCACGCCCATGCCCCAGAGCACGCGCGCATGCGCTTCCGCCGTCGCCTGCCAATCGTCGCGGCCGATGCCGAAGGTGGTCGGCCGACCCGTGGTGCCCGAGGTGCCGTGGATGTGGTGCACCATGTCCGGCGGAATACAGAGATAATCGCCGAAGGGCGGGTGATTGGCCTGCGAGGCGCGCAACTCCGCCTTGGTCACCACGGGCACCTTCTCGAAAGCCTCCAGCGAGGTGATGTGCGAGGGGTGCACGCCGGCCTCGTCCCATTTGCGGCGATAGAAGGGCGCCTGCTCCCAGGCGTATTCCATGACCTCGCGCAGGCGCACCACGATGGCGGCGTCGCGGGCGCCCGGGTCCATGCATTCGCGCTCGGGAAACCAATAGCGCGCGTCCGGCGCCGGCAGATAGCCCGCGTCGTAGGCCGGCGGGAATTGCCAGTGCTCCATCAGCGCGCGCCCCGCGCCGCGATGAGGGTTTGGATGGTCTCGACGATGGCGGCCGGCGGCGTGTCCTGCAGCAGGATCGCGGCGACGCCCGCCTGCTTCAGCGCCACCACGTCCTCGTCGGGCATGACGCCGCCGCCGACCAGCAGAATGTCGCTCGCATCCGCTTCCTTGAGCAGGTCGAGCAGGCGCGGGAAGATGGTCATATGCGCGCCCGAGAGCAGGCTGATGCCGAGCACGTCGACATCCTCCTGGACCGCCGCGGTTACCGTCTCCTCGGGCGTCCGGTGCAGGCCCGTATAGATCACGTCCATGCCGGCATCGCGCAGGCAACGCGCGACGATCTTGACGCCGCGGTCGTGGCCGTCGAGCCCGACCTTGGCGATCAGCACGCGGATGGGTGCGTCAGTCATGCTCGTCTCCGTCCAGGGTATCCGTGAGGGCTTCGAGCGCCGCCTCGACATGGGCGCGGGCGCGCTCGGCGGCAAGTTTTGCGTCGCTCGCCGCGATGGCGTGGAAGATCGCCAGGTGCTCCTGCCAGACCCGGTGCGGCCAGTCGCCGGGCATCTCGAGCACGGCGCCGATGACGCGCCGGGCATGGGCCCAGAGCCGGGCCATGGCTTCGACGATGATGGGGTTGCCCGCGGTCTCGTAGATCCAGCGGTGAAAGGCGGCCTCGGCCTCGATGACCCGCGCCAGGGAGCCGTCGGCGAGGGCCGAGCGACCTTGTGCCAGGACCTCGCGGCCGCGCGCCAGATCGGCTTCGCTGCGGCGCTCGGCGGCCTTGGCGGCGGCCAGCGCATCGACGGCGCCGCGATATTCGTATTGCTGGCGTACCAGCGCCGCCGACAACGGCGCCACCATCAGCCCGCGCCGCCCGGCATCGCAGACGAAACCCTGCGCCTTGAGCAGCCCCAAGGCCTGGCCCACGGGCTGGCGCGAGACATTGAGCCGCTCAGCGATCTCCGCCTGGGTCAGGCGCTCGCCCGCCGCCAGCTGGCCGTCGCAGATGGAGTCGAGGATCGCCGCATAGGCCTGCTCCACAAGCCCCGGCTGACTTTCGATCGCGCGCATTCCCACCTCGCTCGAATACGGTATACCGTATTCAATACCGTGACTCCCGGCACCTGTCCATCAAGATCGGCGACCTTACGGCGCTCGGCGCCAGGAGCATGCCGAGACCGCATGCACGGCCGCCTCGACCGCTTCATGCGCGACCGCACCGCCATGCTGCCCGCCATCTCCCACGATCTGCGCACCCCCATCACCAGCCTGCGCCTGCGCGAGGAGGCGGCGGCCGACGACAGCCGCCCGGTCGATATCGCCGCCCTGCTCGACAGCATCGCCGAAGACCTGCGCGAGCTCGGCCTGGCGGTGGACATGGCGCCGGCCGAGCGCACCGTCCTCGCCTGCCGCCCGGCGGCGCCGCGGCGGAGCTTGCGCAACCTCAGCGAAAACGCCGCCAGCCACGGTGAGCGGGCAACCCTGCGCCTGGCGGCCGACAACGAAGCCGTGACCATCACCATCGACGACCAAGGCCCCGGCATCCCCAAAGCGGACTTGGAGCGCGTCTTCACCCCCTTCACCCGCCTCGACGAAGCCCGCGGCCAAGACACAGGCGGCATGGGCCTCGGCCTGGCCATAGCCCGCACCATAATCCGCGCCCACGGCGGCGAGGTGACGCTGGCGAATAGAGCGGAGGGAGGATTGCGGGCGGAGGTGAGGCTGCCGCGGCCGGCTTAGCCAAGCACATATAACGCTGACGCCAGCCAAGCATGGGACAATTAAGTTACATGTCCCCCCATTCCTCCGATTGGCGCGATCGGGTCATGATGCCTCGTAACAGCCCGTTGATTAAGTGGCTTTGCTGGCTCTCACTCCCAGACGATGAATGGGGCGACGAATGCCGTCTGGCCGCCTCTTGAGAGCCCCAATGCTACCAGCATGGCCCTGATGGGCGTGAGCAGCGCGCAGATAACGC
>CAZVDW010000684.1:0-4269 GCA_964625645.1 uncultured Rhodospirillaceae bacterium | reverse complement strand
CTTCAGCAATGTGGCCTACGACATCGGCATGCCGGAGAACATCTTCTCGGAGCGCTTCCTGCGCCGCGCGCCGACCGAGTTCCTGCGCTGACCGCCCGCAGCGGCAACGGCACATGCGGCAAGCCTTAACGACCCTCGTCGTGGCGCTTGGCCTCGCTGTCGCGATGCCGCAGGTGGCGCGGAGCGCCGAGGAGCCGGCGCTGCCGGCCGGGCTCGACTTGCCGGCCGTCGAGCCCGCTTTGCCGGCAGGGCTGGGCGAGGAGCCCGCCACACGGGAACAGGAAGACATGCCGCCGGCCGCCGCCCTGCCGTTCGAGCTCAACGGATTCCTCGAGGGACGTGGCGGCGCCCGCCCGCGCGACGATGCGCACCAGCGCAAGGCCTCGCTCGCCGAGACCCGCTTGCAGCTCGAGGCGGAGACGCATCTGTCCGCGGTATCCTTTCGCCTGACAGCCGATCTGCTCTACGACGCGCTCGCCGACCGCCAGGCGATCGACCTCGAGACCGGCGACGGCTTTGTCGACCTGCGCGAGGCCAACGCAACCTTTTCGCCCACCAATTTCGCCGATGCCAAGCTCGGCCGCCAGATATTGACCTGGGGAACCGGTGACCTGGTGTTCGTCAATGATCTGTTCCCCAAGGACTGGAATTCCTTTCTGCTCGGGCGCGACCGGGAATATCTCAAGGCGCCTTCGGATGCGCTCAAGCTGGCGCTGTTCTCCGCTTGGGCCAATTTCGACCTGGTCTATACGCCGCGCTTCGATGCCGACCGCTTCATCGACGGCCGGCGGGTCTCCTTCTTCGATTCAGCGCGCGGGCGTATCGTTGGGCGTGACGCTGTGGTCCAGGTCGACCGTCCTGAGCGCTGGCTCGGCGACGACGAATGGGCGCTGCGGCTATACCGCAACTTCGGCGCCTACGAAGGCGCGCTCTACGCCTATGACGGCTTCTGGAAGAGCCCGGCCGGCCAGAATCCGCTGACCGGGCGATCTACCTTCCCCGCCCTGTCGGTGGTCGGGGGCAGCCTGCGTGGCCCCCTCGGCAGTGGTATCGGCTACGCGGAGCTCGGCTATTACCGCTCGGGCGACGACCGCGGCGGCGACGACCCCTTGGTCCGCAATAGCGAGCTGAGGGCACTGCTGGGCTACGAGCAGGAGATCGCCAGGAACCTCACCTTCGGCGCCCAATACTATCTCGAGCGCATGCTCGACCATGGCGAATATGTCAGGAACCTGCCCCTGGGGTCGCCGGCTCGCGACCAGAACCGCCACGTGCTGACAGGGCGGTTGACCTGGCTAACCATGAATCAGACTCTGGAGTGGTCACTGTTCGTGTTCTTCTCTCCGAGCGCTGCCGATGCCTATGCCAAGCCTGTCATTAAATACGATGTGAGCGACACCCTATCGGTCGAGGCTGGCGGCAACCTGTTTCTCGGCGGCGACGACCACACCTTCTTCGGTCAGTTCCGGGACAACAGCAATTTCTACGTCGGGCTGCGCTACAGTTTCTGAGGTTACAATCCTCCACGCTGCTGCGGGAAGTGTCCCGGCTGTGCCATCCTTTTCTCGGCGGTCGCGCTTGAGGTCTGCGTCGCCTGCGGCCTGCCCGAAACCATGGGCCTGGCGAGCCAGCCGCTGTTGCCGTGAGGGGGCGAAAACGCGAAAACCCCTAAATAATTTGTGTCAATTGTTACCTAGTTCACACCGGGGCCACCGATCATCGGTCATGATTCTTTCATACACGATCAATCCGACCGTTGGGGGGAACTGTAACATGGTCGCCGAGCTTTCCGAGCAAGAGACAACCACTTCGCTGCGTGACGGCAATCGACTGAGCGGCAGGCTGAACAATCTGCTGTCATTCCCCGCCAGGACGGCTAAGCTGGGGGATGCGATGCCGGAAGATGAAGCGGATGGGGCCGAAAGCGATTTCGACGACAGTGCTGACGACCCCTTGGATCGTCCGGCGGACAACATCGGCCGCCACGTCGCCGAAGTGGTTGCCGGCATGAGCGCCGCGATGGCCGCCTTCGCGACGCTGCTCGACGTCGAGGGCATCTTGCCCAAGGAAAAAGTCCACGCGGCACTGAGCAGTGCCTGGCTCGATATGTCCGAAGCCGAGGCGCTCGGCGGTGCCGGCGATGTCTTCGAGGACGTTCTCGCCCGCCTCAGCTGAGCCGGCGCGCGAGGCGCCCGAGTCTCGCCCCACCCCCCCGCCTTCTGCAGCGGCCCGCCATGGCCTAGGCCCCGCATCGCCCGGAACGACGGCCCCTCCCGACCCGTGACATGCGGGCCGTTGCCGGCTTCCCGGCCGCTCGCCGTCCGCGCCCTCGATCGAGATGCCGCCCTCCCGACCGGCCCCTGCGCCAACGCGTCAAGCGAAACTCTGCGTCGGCTGTCCCTTCACGTTCGAACCTGATTCGGATGGGTCTCTGACGGTGGGGTGTGGCCCTGGTCGGACGAACGCAGAGCGGTCGATCAACGCGCGCGAATGATTCCCATGCCAACGGCGCGAACCGGCACGTCATCCAGCTCGCTCGGGATGATTTGCCCGACCGGCCGACGCGATTCTCCCCTGAGATACAGCAGGATATAGGGGTCACCGTTCTCGTCAGCACCGACTCCATGGCCCATAACACCGGGGATGGACAGAAGGTCTTCGCCATGAAAAGCCTTCACGTCCATGGCCATGGCAAGACCGATCGGGTCTACCGACACATTGGAATTATTGTTGGGCGGACCCGGATTGTCTGGTTTGTTGCCGCCACCGCCACCGCCGCCGCCGCCGCCCTTGCACCTCGGAATGGAGTCAGTTGCATTGCTGTGGTTGCATCCCATCGCGCCCTCGCCGTCCACCCCGCACTCGACCATCGAGAAGTTACCCGAATTTACGTCTGACAGCGCATCCAGAACATCGCCGATCGGATTTGCGAACGTGTGATCGACACCTTCCTCATCCGGGCCGCCGGCATACAGCAACCCCACTGGGGCCCGATCCGATTGGTCGGGCACAGTCAGGATAAGCGAGCCCGAATCACCGGAGGCCGAAAAGGGTTCGTCACAGTTGCCGACAATGTCGATTTGGTCTTCAAAGCGTGCGGCCCCACCGTCGTAAGCTACGATTAGCGTGACATCTACGGCAGCGATCGTCCCAAATGTGTGCTTGCTGGTGCGTCCCATCTTTTGCACTGGTTCGGTGAGCCCGAGGCTCACGGGAGTGCCGCTGTGCGTCCCAATGCCCAGAATATAGCCACCAGCATCAACGTCGCTGGAATCTGTTTGTGCGATTGCGGCATCAACCAAATTGAGAGGTGCCTTCCCAGGCGGGTCAGTGTCGTAATCAAAACTAGGTTCAAAGCTCAGTGGAACCCAACTATTCAGGTTCACGTATGCCACGGCGTTGGCCGGATCTCCCAAAAAGCCGCAAGGGCCCTTCACGTCGAGCAGGCCGGGCTGGATGACTTCCAAGCCATCGGGGCTGGCCAACAGTTCCAAGCTGCTATCGCCGCTGATTCCGAGGTCGGTCGGGTCGCGGTCCGGAACGTTCTCCTTGGCGAGCACATGATTGTTGCTCAGGATGAAAATGTCTGCGCCGTCCTTAACCAGCGAGCCAAGGGTTCCCACGTAGCAGAACACATCGAAGCTGCCGGTCCCGTCCTCCACAAACGCGTGTTCCAAACTGGACCCGCTGACGCCCAGCAGAATCGGCCGCTCCAACTCGTCCGTCGGCTTGGGCTCGCCGCCCTTGGCAAAAGCGGGCGTCGCGGTTGCCAAGATCGTGCCCGCCAACAAAAAGACGGGAATGCCATTCAACAATCGATATTTACCGGCCATCAAAATACTCGACATCATGACGCTCTTGCCCATCATAAGTTGGATTTGGCAAGTACCTTACCACTAACGCAGCGGATTCTCAACGCATGCTGCGATTGTTTAGTGATAACGCAACGTCTAATAGTTAGAGAATTGCGGTGCACTTCGGCAGCTTTGTCGTTCCTTTAGCAACGATGCCGAACGCGCGGAGGCTTTTCTTGCCCAATATTGATGGCAATGCTCGAGACGGCGCCAATCACCCGGATCGCAATGTGCCGGAGTGCGGTAGCACCTGACGATACACCAATGTCGCCCTTTGTTAAGGGTTGCCGGACGCCTGCCGGTGCGCAGGCGTTGGGTGGCGTAGCCTGGATCGGCAGGTGTCGGGCAAGCCTCAGGGGAGGAAACCGCGGGGCGATTAGTCTGGGTGGCGGTGCCTGCGAGGTCTATGGGGATT
>CAZVDW010000683.1:0-4106 GCA_964625645.1 uncultured Rhodospirillaceae bacterium | reverse complement strand
GTCGGCTGGCCGACTCCCGCGGGCACGCTCTGCCCGCCTTTGCCGCACATGCCCACGCCCTCGTCGAGCGCCATGTCGTTGCCGATGCCGCGCACCTTGGTCAGCACAGTCGGGCCGTCGCCGATCAACGTCGCGCCCTTGACCGGGGACGTCACCTTGCCGCCCTCGATGCGATAGGCCTCGGAAGCGGAGAAGACGAACTTGCCGGAGGTGATGTCGACCTGGCCGCCACCGAAATTGACCGCCAAAAGGCCTTTGTCGACACCGCGGATGATGTCCTCCGGCACGTCGTTGCCGGCCATCATGATGGTGTTGCGCATGCGCGGCATGGGCTGGTGCGCGAAGCTCTGGCGCCGTCCGTTGCCGGTAGATTTCGTGCCCATCAGGCGCGCGTTGAGGCGGTCGTGCATGTAGCCGGTGAGAATGCCGTCCTCGATCAGGGATGTGCGCTGGGTCGGCGTGCCCTCGTCGTCGATGCTCAGCGAGCCGCGGCGGGCGGCGATGGTGCCGTCGTCGACCACGGTGACGCCAGGCGCGCCGACGCGCTCGCCCATGAGGCCGGAGAAGACGCTGGTCTCCTTGCGGTTGAAGTCGCCCTCGAGGCCGTGGCCGATGGCCTCGTGCAGCAGAATGCCGGGCCAGCCCGGCCCCAGCACCACGGGCATCTCGCCGGCCGGCGCGGCTTGCGCCTCGACCAGGATGAGCGCTTGGCGCAAAGCCTCGTCCACGTGATGCTGCCAGGTCGCGGCATCGAGCATGGCGGAATAGTCGTGCCTGCCGCCGGAGCCGTAGCTGCCGGTCTCCTTGCGTTTGCCGTCCTCGACCACGACCGAGACGCTGAGCCGCACCAGCGGCCGGATGTCGCCGACCCGGCTGCCGTCGCTGCGCAAAATCTCCACCGCCTGCCAGTTGCCGGTCAACGAGGCCATGACCTGGCGCACGCGGCCGTCCCTGTCGCGGGCATAGGCGTCGATGTCCTGCAGCAGCTTGACCTTGGCGGCGAATTCGACCCCTTGCAGCGGGTTGTCGGGCTCGTAAAGCTCCTGGTTGGTCGGCTGCGGGCGGCTATCGACGCTGCCCTGGCCGTGGCGCACGCTCCTGACGGTGGCGCCGGCCCGCAGAATCGCCGCTTCGCTGAGCTCCGAGGCGTGGCCGTAGCCCGTCGCCTCGCCCGAGACCGCGCGCAGGCCGAAGCCTTGCGTGGTGTCGAAGCTGGCCGATTTGAGGCGGCCGTCGTCATAGGCGAAGCTCTCGCTTTGGCGGTATTCGAGATACAGCTCGCCGTCGTCGGCACCGGCCAGGGCGTCGCCGACCAGGGTCTCGACACGGCCGGCATCCATGCCGGTGCGCTCGAAGAACAGGGTGTCCAGCTTGGCGATATCGCTCATGCTTCCAATCCGCTCGCATTTTTTCGCGGCAGCGCCGCGTTTGGTCGTCTAGTCTAACCGTCTCTATGTACCGCCGCTCTGCGGCGATTGCGAGGTTTGCGATAGTGATCGAGCCGGTGCCGACGGAACAGGACGGCGTCACGGAGCATCCGGAGCGGATGCGCCTGGCGCGCGAGGTGCACGCACGTCCGCCCCTGCCACTGGCGGCGCCGGCCAAGGTGAGCCATCTGGTGATGGTCTCGGGCGAGGCGGCGGCGGCCGACGAGCGGGCGCACCTGGCCATGCTTTGCGACAGTTTCGATGTGCCCCTGCCGGCCCATCGGGCGCAGCAGTTCGTGGCCGATCTGGGAGCTTTCAAGGTGCGCTGGGAGCGCCATACGGAATTCGCCGCCTGGACCTTCGTGCGCGAGGGCGCGGTGGCGGCGGCGACCTACGACCAGCCTTTCGCCGATCTGCCGCTCGGCCATGTGCCGGGCGAATGGCTCTCGGCGCTGCCCGGCGAGGCCTTGGTCAACCTGTCGTTGGCGCTGCTGCCGCGCGAGGTACCAACCCCGGAGCCCGACCAGATCGAAGAGCTCTTTCACCAAGCGGTCGGCGGCAGGGTCGGCGACGCCGCGGCGCGTGTCTGGACGGATTTCCGCCTGCATGACGGGGCCAGCCGCATCCTGGTGCACGACCAGGCGCTCAGCGACGGCCGCCGCGGCCTGCTGGTGCAACGGCTGATCGAGATCGAGACCTATCGCATGCTGGCGCTGCTGGGCTTTCCGCTGGCCCGCAGCACCGCGCCCGAGGTCAGCGCCATCGACAGGCGCCTGGCTGACCTCACGGCCCGTCTGCACGAGCCCGGCGGTGCCGACGCCCAGCGCGCCATGCTCGACCAGGCTTTGGCGCTGGGCGCCGAGATCGAGCGCCTGGCCAACGGCACCAACTACCGTTTCAGTGCCACGCGCGCCTATTACGATCTGGTCGAACGCCGCCTCGACGAGCTGCGCGAGGCCGATGGCGACGGGGCGGAGCCGGGATTGCAGCCCATCGGGCCCTTCCTGCGCCGCCGGCTGACGCCGGCGGTGCGCACCTGCGACTCCGTTCAGGAACGCCTGGAGAAAGCCTCGCGGCACCTGGCCCGCGCGGCCACTTTGCTGCGCACGCGGATCGAGCTCGAAGTGGCGGAGCAGAATCGCGGCGTGCTGGCGGCGATGAATCGCCGCGGCCGGATGCAACTCAGGCTGCAGCAAACCGTCGAGGGCCTCTCGGTGGCAGCGATCAGCTATTACGTGGTCGGCTTGCTCGGTGTGCTCTTCAAGGCGTTGCCCGAGACGGCCATGCCGGTCAGCGTGGCGACGGCACAGGGGGTGTCCGTGCCGTTTGTCGTGCTGTTGATCTGGCGGCTGGTACGGCGCCTGCGCAAGGGGGCCGACACCTCCTGAGCCATTTTTTGGCAAAAACATGAAAAAGTGATCGATTTAGGCGGCCTGACTTGATTTATATCAAGTCGCAAGTTTATATGCGCTGCGTAGGGCGGAGTAGGGAGAGACCGGTTTGTCCCGTTCGGGATTGGCGCAGCCGGCCGTGTCTCGGTTCGATGAAGGACGGAATTCATATGGTTTCGAGCAAGATCTACTTGTGGGTGCTGGCAGCACTCGCATCTTTCGGGCTTGCCGGTACGGCAGCGGCCGAGACGGTAACCGGTCAGCCGGTGCCATGGCAAATGGGTTTTCAGGCGGCTGCATCGCCGGTTATGGAGGGAATCAACGATTTCCATAACCTGCTGCTGGTGATCATCACGGTCATCGTCATCTTCGTGCTCGGCCTGATGATCTATGTCATGGTCAAGTTCAACCGCAAGGCCAACCCGACGCCGTCGACCTTCACCCACAACACCATGCTCGAAGTGGCGTGGACGGTCGTCCCGGTGCTGATCCTGGTGGTCATCGCGGTGCCCAGCTTCAAGCTGCTTTATTTGGAAGGTGTGGTGCCCGAGCACGACATGACCATCAAGACCACGGGCTATTCGTGGAACTGGGGGTATGCCTATCTCGATGAGAACGACGAAACCGATTTCGAGTTCGACTCTTATATGGTCTATGACGAAGACCTTGGCCCCGGGCAACCTCGCCTGCTGGCCACCGACACGGAGATCGTGGTGCCCGTCGGCAAGGTGGTTCGCCTTCTGCTGACCTCGGCCGATGTCATTCACGCCTGGGCGGTGCCGGCGCTCGGCGTCAAGCGGGACGCGGTGCCGGGCCGGCTCAACGAGGCCTGGTTCCAGATCGACCGGCCGGGCACCTATTACGGCCAGTGCTCCGAGTTGTGCGGTACCAACCACGCCTTCATGCCGATCCAGGTCAAAGCCGTGAGCGAGGCCGATTACGAAGCCTGGCTGCAGACCGCCCGTGAGGAATATGCCCGCAGCGAAGGCGACGACGTGGTTCGCGTCGCCGACGCGCGCTGAGGATACCGGAAAAGGAATACGAGATGGCTCATACCGAAGGCGCGGGCGATCACGCCCATCACAATCCGACCGGACTCAAGCGCTGGCTGTTCTCCACCAATCACAAAGACATCGGCACGCTGTACCTGGTATTCGCGGTCATCTTCGGCCTCGTCGGGGCGATATTCTCCGTCATCATTCGCATGGAGCTGTTCGAGCCGGGCATGCAGGTGGTCGGCGAGGATGGCGGCCATACCTTCAACGTGCTGACCACGGCGCACGGTCTG
>CAZVDW010000682.1:0-1812 GCA_964625645.1 uncultured Rhodospirillaceae bacterium | reverse complement strand
GCGTCGCTCGCCGACTACCGCTACTTCCTGATCAACGGCTTCTGCTTTCCGCTGGTCTTCGCGCCGCTGGCGATCGGCGGCGCCGGCATCGCCTACGCCATCTATTCGGGGTTGGAGAGCATGTTCGGCGTGATAAGCGAGCCCGTGATGGGGCCCGTCGCGATCAAGGTGGCCTATACGGTCGCCTTCTTCCTGCTTTACGATTTCGGGCACTTCATTGCCCATTACGCGCTGCACCGCTACAAGGTGCTGTGGCAGTTCCACAAGGTGCACCACTCAGCCGAAGTGCTGAACCCGATCACCAGCGCGCGCATGCACCCGGTCGACCTGTGGGGGCTGTCGATCTGCGAGAATATCGGCGTCGGCATCGCCACCGGCATCTTCTTCTACATCGGCGGCGGCGCGATCGGCTTCTACAGCTTCCTCGGCGCCCATGCTCTCGTTGCGGTCTACCGCCTGATCGGCCAGCTCCGCCACACCCATGTCTGGCTCTCCTACGGCAAGCTTGGCTATATCTTCATGAGCCCGGCGCAACATCAGATCCACCACAGCGCCGAGCCACGCCATTGGGGCCGCAACAATGGCTTCGGCTTCGCCATCTGGGACTGGATGTTCGGCACGCTCTACGTGCCACGCGAGCGCGAGCACTTCAAGATGGGCCTCGGCGACGGCACCGAGCAGGAATGGCACAAGGTCAGTGCCATGTACGTCAAGCCGATCGTCGCCGTGTGGCAGATGATCAGCGGCCGCGGCGGCCCGCCGGCAGCAGAGAGCATCGGCGGCTTTCCCGGTCAGGGGGCCTAAGCGCTCTTGACCTCGGCCGCGGGCATGGCCAGCTCGTGGCCGACGGCGAG
This sequence comes from uncultured Rhodospirillaceae bacterium, assembly GCA_964625645.1. Lineage (GTDB taxonomy): Bacteria > Pseudomonadota > Alphaproteobacteria > UBA7887 > UBA7887 > UBA7887. The sequence goes on along the minus strand of CAZVDW010000682.1, from coordinate 958 downwards.
GGCTTTGAGATTGATCTCGTGCAGGCGCCGCGGCATCTCCTGACGGATCGCTTCCTCGAAGCAGTCGCGGCCAGCGAGCGGGAGGACCGCGGCCAGCGCGCCGAGCGCCACGATATTGGCGCCGCGCGGATTGCCGAGATCGCGTGCGGCGGCGATCAAGGGCAGGCTGCTCGCCGCGATGCCGTCGGGCAAGGCGCCGACACGGGCCGCATCCGCGATCACCGGCGCCAAGGGCCGCAAGAGCGCCAGCGACGGCACCACGGCAACTTCGTCGAGCACCACCAGGGCGTCGAGGCCGACCACCAGCGGATAATCGATGAGCTGGCTGTCGATGACCACGTCGGAGCGGCTCAGCCCGCCGCGCGAGGTCGGCTCGTAATGCTGCGATTGCGCCACCTGGCGGCCGTCGAGCATGGCGGCGGTGGCCAAGATACGGGCCGAGAGCTGCAGCCCCTGCCCGCCCGATCCGCCGAAGCGGACCTCGAGGCGGCCCGTCACGCCGTCAGCCATTGACCCGGGCACAATGTGCCCGCCAGGCCGCGCCGTATTCGGGCCGGGCGTTCTTGGTCAGCACGCCGGTGCGCAGGGCCGTTGGCCGGAATGGCCGATCGACGACATTGGAGGCGGCCTCGGGCCGCATGGCGGCGACCTGGTTCATCACCATGGTCGCCGAGCTGCCAAGGTCGTTCTTGCGGCCGTAGATTTCCGTGCAATCCGAGATCACCTCGACAAAAGAGAAGCCGTCATGGGCCAGCGCATCGACGAAGAGGTCCTTCAGCGCCGGTACCTGACGGGTCAGGCCGCGCCCGACCAGCCCGGCACCGGCAGCCTCGGCCAGCGCGCAGGCGTCAAAGCCGGGCTCGGGATTGCCGTGCGGCGTGGTGGTGGTATAGCGGCCATCGCCCGTGGTCGGCGAAAGCTGGCCACCGGTCATGCCATAGACCTCGTTGTTGAGCAT